>JAAWLY010000077.1 GCA_022798155.1 Lawsonibacter sp.
GGACTATGTGGACGTGTCCCCCAAGATGATGGTGTCGGTGGCCACCGCCATGATCCCCTTCCTCCAGAACGACGACGCCAACCGCGCCCTGATGGGCGCTAACATGCAGCGTCAGGCCGTCCCCCTGCTCCGCCCCGAGGCCCCCATCGTGGCCACCGGCCAGGAGCACAAAAACTGCATGGACTCTGAAATCGCCATCCTTGCCGAGGGCCCTGGCACCGTCACCCGGGTGGACGCCCGGAACATCACCGTGGCCTATGACGACGGGAAAACCAGGGATTACCGCCTGACCAAATACCTCCGCTCCAACCACACCACCTGCATTAACCAGCGGCCCATCGTGGACGTTGGCCAGCGGGTCCACGGGGTGATCCTGGACGAGACCGGCAAGAAGGTGGACGATCCCACCGTGCTGGCCGACGGCCCCTCCACCGACCAGGGGGAGATCGCCCTGGGCCGGAACATCCTCATGGGCTTCATGACCTGGGAGGGCTACAACTACGAGGACGCCATCCTGCTCAACGAGCGCATCGTCCGGGACGACGTGTTCACCTCCATCCACATCGAGGAGTACGAGACCGAGGCCCGGGATACCAAGCTGGGCCCCGAGACCATCACCCGTGACATCCCCAACGTGGGCGAAGACGCCCTCAAAGACCTGGACGAACATGGCATCATCCGGGTGGGCGCGGAAATTCGCGCCGGCGACTACCTGGTGGGCAAGGTGACCCCCAAGGGCGAGGCCGAGGCCACCGCCGAGGAGAAGCTGCTCCGGGCCATTTTTGGCGAAAAGGCCCGGGAGGTCCGGGACACCTCCCTGAAGGTGCCCCACGGCGAGGCGGGCATCGTGGTGGACGTGAAGGTCTTCACCCGGGAGGGCGGCGACGAGCTGGGCCCCGGCGTCAACCAGGTGGTCCGGGTCTACATTGCCCAGAAGCGGAAGATTTCCGTGGGCGACAAGATGGCCGGCCGCCATGGCAACAAGGGCGTGGTCTCCCGCATCCTGCCCCAGGAGGATATGCCCTTCCTCCCCGACGGCACCCCCCTGGACATCGTGCTCAACCCCCTGGGCGTGCCCTCCCGTATGAACATCGGCCAAGTGCTGGAGGTCCATCTGGGCTACGCCGCCCGCACCCTGGGCTGGAAGGTGGCCACCCCCATCTTCAACGGCGCCTCTGAGGACGACATTCAGGACTGCCTGAAGCTGGCCGGGCTGGCCCGGGAGGTGGGGGCCGACGAGCCCCTTATCGGCAAGCCCCTCTATCTGGTGGGCAGCGGCGAGATGCGCCCTCTGACCCCCGAGGAGATGGCCGACAGCAAACAGGTGGCCCTCTGGCAGAGCCAGGGCCTGCTGCGGATCATCGACGGCAAAAACTGGCTGTACGACGGCCGCACCGGCCGCCGGTTCGACAACCCGGTCACCGTGGGCTACGTCTACTTCCTCAAGCTGCACCACCTGGTGGACGACAAGATCCACGCCCGTGCCACCGGCCCCTACTCCCTGGTCACCCAGCAGCCCCTGGGCGGCAAGGCCCAGTTCGGCGGCCAGCGCTTTGGCGAGATGGAGGTGTGGGCCCTGGAGGCCTACGGCGCGGCTTACACCCTTCAGGAGATCCTGACGGTGAAGTCCGACGACGTCACCGGCCGTGTCAAGACCTACGAGGCCATTGTCAAGGGCCTGAACGTGCCCAAGCCCGGCGTGCCTGAATCTTTCAAGGTGCTCATTAAGGAATTGCAGTCCCTGTGTCTGGACATGAAGGTGCTGGACGACCAAGGCAACGAGATCGAGCTGAAGGACGACGATGACGACGGCTACCAGCCCGTCCGGGACGACTACTACGACCGGGAGGACGACTTCGGCTACCAGGCCGACGACGACTTCGCCTCCGCCGGCGGCTTCACCTTTAAGGGCGAGAGCGACGACGACGACCTGACCCCGAACACGGCGGACGAGATGTCTGAAGATGCCGGCCTTGGGGAAGACGACTATAACTGAGAACGGGAGGAGTTCAAAACATGAGTTACGCAGAGTTTGACGCGATCCGTATTGGGATCGCCTCCCCTGAGCAAATCCGCGAGTGGTCCTTCGGCGAGGTCAAGCGCCCCGAGACCATCAACTACCGCACCCTCAAGCCCGAAAAGGACGGCCTGTTCTGCGAAAAAATCTTTGGCCCCACCAAGGACTGGGAGTGCAACTGCGGAAAATACAAGAAAATCCGATACAAGGGCAAGGTGTGCGACCGCTGCGGCGTGGAGATCACCAAGGCCAAGGTCCGCCGGGAACGGATGGGCCACATCGAGCTGGCCGCCCCGGTAAGCCACATCTGGTACTTCAAGGGCATCCCCTCCCGGATGGGCCTGCTGCTGGACATCAGCCCCCGGATTCTGGAAAAGGTGCTCTACTTCGCCGCCTATATCGTCATCGACCCCGGCTTCTCCCCTCTGGCCAAGAACCAGATTTTGTCCGAGAAGGAATACCGGGACATGCGGGAGAAGTACGAGGATGACTTCGACGCCGGCATGGGCGCCGAGGCAGTGAAGAAGCTGCTTCAGCAGATCAACCTGGAGGAGCTGTCTGAGCAGCTGCGCAAGGAGCTGAAGGACGCCTCCGGCCAGAAGAAGGTTAAGATCATCAAACGGCTGGAGGTGGTAGACGCCTTCCGCCTGTCGGACAACAAGCCGGAGTGGATGATTATCGACGTGCTGCCCGTGATTCCCCCGGAGATCCGGCCCATGGTCCCCCTGGACGGCGGACGCTACGCCTCCTCCGACTTAAACGACCTGTACCGCCGGGTCATCAACCGCAACAACCGCCTCAAGCGGCTGATCCAGCTCAACGCCCCCGACATCATCGTCCGCAACGAGAAGCGGATGCTCCAGGAGGCTGTAGACGCCCTCATCGACAACGGCCGCCGGGGCCGAGCCGTCACCGGTGCCAACAACCGGGCCTTGAAGTCCCTGAGCGACATGCTCAAGGGCAAACAGGGCCGCTTCCGCCAGAACCTTCTCGGCAAGCGGGTGGACTACTCCGGCCGTTCCGTTATCGTGGTGGGCCCCTCCCTGAAGATCTATCAGTGCGGCCTGCCCAAGGAGATGGCCATTGAGCTGTTCCGTCCCTTCGTGATGAAAAAGCTGGTGGACGACGGCCTGGCTAACAACATCAAGGCCGCCAAGAAGATGGTGGAGAAGGGCGAGGCCGCCGTGTGGGACGCCCTGGAGTTCGTCATCAAGGACCACCCCGTTATGCTCAACCGCGCCCCCACCCTCCACCGCCTGGGCATCCAGGCCTTCGAGCCGGTGCTGGTAGAGGGCCGGGCCATCAAACTCCACCCCCTGGTGTGTACCGCCTTCAACGCCGACTTCGACGGCGATCAGATGGCTGTCCACGTCCCCCTGTCCGCCGAGGCCCAGACCGAGGCCCGGGTGCTGATGCTCTCCGCCAACAACCTGCTCCGTCCCCAGGATGGCGGCCCGGTCACCATCCCCTCCCAGGACATGATCCTGGGCGCCTACTACCTGACCTACACCCGGGAAGAGGGCGACGTGGACCACGCCTTTGCCGACAAGGACGAGGCCATGCTGGCCTACGACGCCGGGGTGGTCACCCTCCACACCCCCATCCGGGTCCGGATGTACCGGGAGATCGGCGGCGAGATTCGCCACAAGCTGGTCACCACCACCGTGGGCCGCCTGATCTACAACGAGGCCATCCCCCAGGACCTGGGCTTTGTGGACCGCACCGACCCGGAGACCATGTTCGATCCGGAGATCAACTTTGTGGTGGGCAAGAAGCAGCTGGGCAAGATCATCGACAAGTGCATCACCAAACACGGCTTTACCACCTCCGCCGGAATGCTGGACGCCATCAAGGACCTGGGCTACCACTACTCCACCCTGGGCTCCCTCACCGTGGCCATCGCCGACATGACTGTCCCCTCCAAGAAGTACGAGCTCATTAACGCCACCGAGAAAGAGATTGTCAAGATCGACCGCGAGTACCGCCGGGGCAACCTGACCAACGAAGAGCGGTACAACAACGTGGTCACGGCCTGGGAGAAGACCACCAAGGACGTCACCGACGCCCTCCAGGAGTCCATGGACCAGTACAACCCCATCTTCATGATGGCCGATTCCGGCGCCCGCGGTTCCATGGCCCAGATTCGTCAGCTGGCTGGTATGCGCGGCCTGATGGCCGATACCGCCGGGCGCACCATCGAGATTCCCATCAAAGCCAACTTCCGCGAGGGCCTGTCCGTGCTGGAGTACTTCATTTCCTCCAGGGGCGCCCGGAAGGGCATGGCTGACACCGCCCTGCGTACCGCCGACTCGGGCTATCTGACCCGCCGCTTGGTGGACGTGTCCCAGCAGGTCATCATTCGTGAGGAGGACTGCGGCACCACAGATGGCATTGAGGTCAGCGAGATTGAGGAGCACGGCCAGGTGATCGAGACCTTTGCCGAGCGCCTTCACGGCCGCTACCCCGCCCAGGACATTGTGGACCCTGCCACCGGAGAGCTGCTCTTCACCAGAGACACCATGCTCCGCAAGGACGACGCCCAGATTCTGGAGGGCCGGGACATCCACACGGTAAAGATTCGCTCCGTGCTCACCTGCCGGGCCCGGTCCGGCGTGTGCGCCAAGTGCTACGGCATCAACCTGGCCATCGGTGAGCCCGTGGGCGCCGGCGAGGCTGTGGGCATCATCGCCGCCCAGTCCATCGGCGAGCCGGGCACCCAGCTGACCATGCGTACCTTCCACACCGGCGGTGTGGCCGGCGGCGACATCACTCAGGGTCTGCCCCGTGTTGAGGAGCTGTTTGAGGCCCGCAAGCCCAAGAAAATGGCCCAGCTGGCCGAAATCGGCGGCCGGGTGACTTTGGAGGAGACCAAGCGCAACGTGATGTGCAACCTGACCATCACCGCCAACGACGGCGAGGTTGTCACCTACGCTCTGCCCTACTCCGCCGGTATCAAGCCCAAGGAGGGCGATATCGTGGCCAAGGGCGACCAGCTCACTGAGGGCGCCCTGTCCCCCCACGAGGTGCTGCGCATTCGCGGCCTGTCCGACTGCCACAACTACCTGATCCGCGAGGTGCAGAAGGTGTACCGCCAGCAGGGCGTGGACACCAACGACAAGCACATTGAGGTCATCGTCAGTCAGATGATGCGCAAGGTCCGCGTGGAAGAGGCCGGAAGCTCCGACCTGCTGTCAGGCTCCACCATTGATCTGGTGGACTTCCTGGACGCCCAGGACGCCATCCAGACCCGTATCGACGCCGGCGAGAAGGATGAGCTGGGCCAGGACCTGGTCCTGCCCACCTGCACCCGGCTGCTCATGGGCATCACCAAGGCCTCGCTGGCCACCGAGTCCTTCCTGTCCGCCGCCTCCTTCCAGGAGACCACCAAGGTGCTCACCGAGGCCGCCATCAAGGGCAAGGTGGACCACCTGCTGGGTCTGAAGGAGAACGTCATCATCGGCAAGCTGATCCCCGCCGGTTCCGGCCTGGCTCAGTACCGCAAGGAGGACGCCATCGACGACGAGGGCAACCTGATCGCCCAGGCCCGCCGCCGCCCCGAACGGGAAGTGGATTTCAGCGTGGAAGAGGACGACGACGGCGAGGGGGACGACCTCTTTGCCGACGCCGAGTTCGGCGCCCTGGAGCTGGAGCCTGAATCCGAACCCCAGCAGGTATAACGGAACTCCCGATTCGGTTCGTATCCTTTAAAGTATCTTTGTGCGTTCCCGCCCTCACTGGGGGCGGGAACGCGAAAAAGAATTTTGATTCATGGAAAAGGGACTGCCTAAATAGGCAGTCCCTCTCTTGTTTCATCCGCTGTGTTTCGCCAGAATCTCGTCTAAGTTCTCAAAAAGTTTTTCCACGTTAATGGGCTTGACAATGTGGCCGTTCATACCGCACCGCAGGGCCTCCCGTTTGTCCTCCTCAAAGGCGTTGGCGGTCATGGCAAGGATGGGGATGGAGGCCAGTTTCTTGTTGTTCAGGGCACGGATCCGTTTTGTCGCCTCATAGCCGTCCATCACCGGCATCTGCACATCCATCAGCACCAGGTCATAGTACCCCGGCTCGGTCCGCTCCAGCATATCCAGGGCAATCTGGCCGTTTCCGGCCACCTCCACGGTAAAGCCGGCCCCTTCCAGGATGGCCACCGCGATCTCCTGGTTCAGCTCGTTGTCCTCCGCCAGCAGGATGCGCCCCGTATGGTGCTGCTGGGGCGCGCCGGCCGGCGCGCTGTCGGTCTCTTTCTCTATAATCGAGCGCAGGCAGCGCCCCAGTTCAGACATAAACAGCGGCTTGGCGCAGAAAGCGGTTACCCCGGCCTGTCTGGCCTCCTCCTCAATGTCCTCCCAGTCGTAGGCGCTGAGGATAATAATGGGGACGTCCTCCCCCGTCTCCTTCCGAATGCGCCGGGCCACCTCCACCCCGTTCATGTCGGGCATCAGCCAGTCGATGACATAGACGCTGTAGTTGTCCCCCCGCATCACCGCCTGGCGGGTACGCAGCACCGCCTCCCGGCCGGACAGGGTCCACTCCGCCCGCAGGCCCATCTGCTGGAGCATATAGGACACGCTGTCGCAGGTATTAAAGTCGTCGTCCACCACCAGCGCCCGGCAGTTTTTCAGCCCTGGGATCAGCAGCGGTTCCTTCGGCCCGGCGTTCAGGCGGAAGGTAAGCCGGACGGTGAACTCAGTCCCCACCCCCTGCTCGCTCTTCACGTCGATGGAGCCGTTCATCATATCCACAATGTTCTTGGTGATGGCCATACCCAGGCCGGTGCCCTGAATACCGCTGATGGTGGAGTTGCGCTCCCGCTCGAAGGGCTCGAAGATGTGCTTCATAAACTCCGGGCTCATCCCGACCCCCGTGTCCTTCACGGTGAACTCGTAGTTGGCGCACCCTGTGGGGGCGCCGGGCTTTTCCGCAATCCGGATGCTGACAATTCCGCCCACCGCGGTATATTTGATGGCGTTGCTCAGCAGGTTCAGCAGCACCTGGTTCAGCCGCAGCTTGTCGCAGTAGATGTCCTCGTCCAGGACATCCACCGTGTCGATGTACAGTTCCAGCTGCTTGGCCCGGATGTCCACCTGCACAATGCTGCGCAGGCCGTGGAGAATGTCAGGCAGGCTGCACAGCGTCTCGTCCAGGTGCATCTTGCCGCTCTCAATGCGGCTCATGTCCAAAACATCGTTAATCAGGCTCACCAGATGGTTGCCGGAGGTGAGGATTTTTTTCAAATACTCCTCTACCTGATCCTTCCGGTCGATGTTGGTGATGGCCAGGGTGGTAAAGCCCACAATGGCGTTCATAGGGGTGCGGATATCGTGGGACATGTTGGACAGGAACACGCTCTTGGCCTTGCTGGCCCGGTTGGCCTGGGAGAGGGCGTCTTCCAGCAGGGTCTTTTTCTTCATCTCCTGCTGGGTCTCCTCGTCCACGTTTCGGAAGCCCAGCACCACCACTCTGTGCTCTGTCCAGTCGCCGATGCGCACCGCCTTCAGCTGGAAATAGCGCATTTCCCCGTTGCACATGGTTCTATAGTTCACATAGTGAACGCGGTTATCTTGCAGCGCCTGCTTCATGGTGCTGCGCACAAAAATCTTCCGCATCAGCGCCTGGTCCTCGGTGTAAATGCAGTTATCTATGTACTTTTCCATGCAGTCCTCGAACTGCAGCGGCCCGGAAAAGAGCTTTTCCAGAACGCACAAGGGGCACTCGCCCATCCGCAGGGCGCTCCCTTCTCCGGTGTCCAGGTCGAAGGTACACACCAGGCTGAAGTCAATGCTCAGCGCCTGCACCAGCTCCGCCTGACGGCGCTCCTCCTCCATGCGCGCCTCGTTCTCCCGCTTCTTCTGGGCGGTACAGTCCAAAAGGAACCGCTGGTAAAACAGTTCCCCCCCCTCCTGCATCAGCTTTACGTTGCCCATCACATGGAGAAACTCGCCGTTTTTGTGCCTGACCCGATACTCGATGTTGACGTTGTCCCCTACCTTTTTCAGCGCCTCGATACAGGCCCGCAGGCGCTCCCTGTCCTCCTCCACCACCGAGGCCGCAACCATGTGGAAGCCGTCCGCCAGCATCTCCCCCTGGGACTCGTAGCCCAGAATCCTCAAAGCCGCCCGGTTGATGCTGAGAATGTGGGAGCCGTCCAGCGTGTGGCACATTACGCCGCAGTCCATGGTGGTAAACAGGCTCTCCAGCTCCCGGTTTTTCGTGATGAGCTCCTGCTCATAGGCCCGCTCCTGGGTCACGTCAATGGCCACGCCTACAGTGCCCATCACGCTGCCGTCCAGGTCGTACAGGGGCGATTTATAGGTGGTCAGCAGCTTGGTGCCCTCTCCAGTCTGGACCATCTCCTCGGAGACACAGGTTTTTTGGGTCTCCATCACGATCTTCTCTGACTCAATACAGGCCGGATCGTCAAATTCCACATTCCAGATATAGGCGTGTCTCTGGCCCTCTACCTGCTGTTTTGTCTTATTCACCGTTTGGCAGAAGCTGTCGTTTACCTTCTCGTGAACGCCGTCCTTCGTCTTGTACCAGATCATGTTTGGGACGCTGTTAATTGTGGCGTCCAGGTAATGCTCCGTCTGCCAGTAGTCCTTGCTCAGCTTGCAGGCCTGCTGCCAGCGAAGAAACCGAAACCGCAGCTCCGCCTGGGACATGGGGACAATCCAAATATCATAGGGCTGGCAGTCTATCAGCTCCTCCGCCTGCTCCGCGCCGGCCAGAAGAATCAACTGCGCCCCGTCCCGCTTGCCAGCCAGCAGCCGCTGGAGCGCGCCCTTTCCGGCCAGCTTCCGCATATCCGCAAAAATGACATCCGCCCTTGCGGCCAAAGCCTCATCCGGTTCATCACTCTTGGAAAACTGGTGGGTAAAATGCTCCAGGGGAACACTATCTTGAATCAGCTCTGGCATTTCGCGCTGGCACCCCACCAAATAGAACTGGACTAGGCAATGGTACATGACTATTTCCTCCCTACACACCGCAGTTCTCAGCCTCCGCAGAAGGCCGGGGCGGCATCCCTAAAAAGCAAGCTCGTCTCTTGCCGCAATCGGTAATTCCCCAATTTACTTCTATTTTATCAATTCTAAACACCGTTGTCAATCACCTGCGGCCCCTTTCCCGCCATTTTGTCCGTCTTCCAAGGTCTGTCCCAAGCCGCAGAGCCGCCCCGCCTGGGTCCGGTCTCTCCCGGCTCACCGCCCCTCCCTCCAAGTTTTAAAAAAATCTAAAAATTCTCAATTTTCCTGTTGACAAGAAGGGTCTGATCTTGTATAATGATCAAGCCGTCGCAAGTGCGGGGCATGAATCAGGGAGCATAGCTCAGCTGGTAGAGCACATGCCTTACAAGCATGGGGTCACAGGTTCGAG
>JAAWLY010000078.1 GCA_022798155.1 Lawsonibacter sp.
CAAGTACCGCAAGTTTCATAATTCTCTTGAATCTGCTCATAAAGCCTCCTAAAATGACAGCGGGTTGGCAATGAATGTCCCCACCATGCTGGTGAACAGCCGCAGACACCATGCGTTCATCAGAAGCAGAAATACCTGTCCCCCGAACATCCGGCACCAGCTTCAGGTAGTTCCAGGCCAGCACAAGCACCAGGATCAAGGCGATCAATATCAGCAGCGCAACGGCGGCCGTCACGATGGCGGCAATGGTAGAGATGGCGAGGATCTGGGTGTAGACGTCCTTCATTCTTCAGCGTCCACAGACTGCCGGGAATACCGAATTCTTCTGGGTGGCGTGTCATAATCGCTTCTCGTATTTCCGCCTGCTCCTCCGCTGCCAGCAGCAGATGTGTCCCCTTCTGGAATCCCCATTTCTTCGGTTCCACGGAACTGTCTCCCTCTCGCTGATACGCCGTCCATATTTCGCTGCCGCGCCCAGCCCGTCGAAGCCCACGGCTTGGCGTTGACGATAGGAGCGGTTGCAAAGATCGGAAGACCGTGCTATAATTGATTTCACAAAAATGGCCGGGATGGCTATACATGGATTGATTTGCAGCCGCTCATGCATGGCTGCAAATTGCCAGGAAAGGTAGTCGATATGAAAAAGAAATCTGTTTTTTTGTTTATATTGCTGAGCCTGTTGCTGGGCGTGACTGCCTGTGGGCGGCAAGCACCGCCCTCTGAGGAGCCGGAGCCGGCCAGGCAGACGGTAGAGCTTACCGTTTGGGGGGCGGAGGAGGATACGGCGCTGCTTCAGGAACTGATTGCCTCTTTCCAGGCCCGCTATGCCAACGAGGCCGACTTTCTGATCACCTGCCAGCCTCAGAGCGAGTCCAGCTGCAAAGACGTCCTGCTGGGGGATCTGGAAGCGGGTGCGGATGTATTCACTTTCGCTGATGACCAGGTTGCCGCCTTGGCTGCCGCCGGAGCGCTGGACCCCATTGCAGACGCCGCAGTCATTCAGGGGGCGAATCTCTCCGCGGCGGTTGAGGCCGCCAGCGTGAACGGAATGCTGTACGCCTATCCCCTGACGGCAGACAACGGCTATTTTCTCTACTATAACAAGGCATATTTCTCCGAAGAGGACGTCCAGACCATGGACCGGCTTCTGGCGGTGGCGGTGGAGGCCGAAGGACTGGTCACCATGGACTGGACCTCCGCCTGGTATGTCTATGCCTTCTTTGGCAACACCGGACTGCAGGTGGGGCTGAACGATGACGGCCTAACCAACTACTGTACCTGGAACAGCACAGATGGACCGGTCACCGGAGTGGATGTGGCCCGGGCCATGCTGGACATTGCCGCAAGCCCAGGCTTTGCCAGCCGGACGGACGAGGAGTTTTTGGCCGGCGTCCAGGACGGCTCCGTCCTTGCCGGTGTCAGCGGTGTTTGGAACGCGAAGGCCATCCAGGAAGCCTGGGGCGAACATGCCGGAGCGGTCAAGCTCCCCACCTACACCTGCGGCGGCCAGCAGATACAGATGGCCTCCTTCTCCGGCTGCAAGCTGGTCGGAGTCAATGCCTACTCCCGGTATCCGGAATGGGCCGCGCGGCTGGCGGAATGGATCACCAACGAGGAAAACCAGCGCCTGCGCTTTGCTCAGCGGGGGCAGGGACCTGCAAACAGCGCGGCCGCGGCCTCCCCGGAGGTACAGCAGTCGGCGGCCATTGCGGCGCTGCTGGCCCAGTCGGAGTTTTCCCAGATCCAACGGGTCGGTGGAAACTTTTGGGATCCGGTTACAGAATTCGCGACCAGCATGGCCCAGGGGAATCCCTCCGGCGCGTCCCTCCAGGTTCAGCTGGACCGCATGGTGGAGGGCGTGACGGCGCGGTGATTCGCCCGTCTGAAATGACAAGCACAGGGAGGCAAGCATATGAAAGGGAAGTTTACATTGCAGCAGCGTCTGATTCTGCCCATTGTTTTGCTGGGACTGGTAACGCTGCTGTCCAATCTCCTGGCAGTATTCAGCATCAACAATGTCCACGCCAACGCAGGAACCATTGTGGATGAATATATGGTCAGCGAGGCCCGGCTGGAGGAGATCCGCCGCTCCATGATGGATATACACCGGCTGTCCCTGTCCCATATTGTAGCGGCGGATCATAGCACCATGATCCTACTGGTGCAGGAGATTAAGGCGGAAGAAGCTATGCTGGATGAGCGGCTTGCATCCTATGCGGAGTTTGTCGCCCCAGACGATGAGGCGGTTTACCGCAGTCTGCTGGCCGATTATGACGCCTTCAAGCACGCGCTGGTCGGCCTGAGCTGTGCCAGTGCTGACCGCAAGACCCAGGATGCCTACGCCATGGCCAATGGAGAGGTGGCTGCTCAGAGCGCCGCTGTGGAAGCTGGAATCGACACCCTTTCCGCCTCTGTCAGCGCACAGACAGAGAGCGCCCAGAACCGCCTTTTCATGGTCTATGCTGTCTCTCTAATTACAAGCGCCGCAGCGCTGGCCATTGGCGTACTTCTGGTATGGGCCGCCCTGCGGGTCATCCGAACCTACGTCATCGCGCCGATCCGAGGCGCTATGGGCACTCTTCAGGACAGCTCTGAACGGCTCAGCAATGTGGTCAGGGCAGTTTGCAGACGCACCGAGACCTCCAGCACCAGCGCCCGGAAGCTCTCCGGCTTGATGGAGCAGCTGTCGGCCGCCCTGGAGAAGATTTCCCAAAATACTGCCGCAATCACCGCCAGCGCCGCCAGTACTCAGGAGGATACCGTGCGCGTGGCGGATGCCTGCGCAGCCCTTAAAAGCTACTCTGTGCAGATGCTGGGCCGCTCGGAGGAAATGGAGCAGTCTGCCCGCCAGGAAATGGAAATTGTACATAGCAGAACGGAAGAGATCATGTCCATTCTAAACGAGGCGATTGAGCAGAGCCAAAACGTGAATAAGATCGGCATTTTAACCCAGGACATTCTATCCATTTCTTCCTCTACGGATCTCATCGCCATCAACGCTTCCATTGAGGCCGCCCGGGCCGGTGCGGCGGGAAAGGGGTTCGCTGTGGTAGCCCAGGAGGTCCGCCGGCTGGCAGATGCCTGCGCGGAGGCCGCCGGCCATATTCAGGAGGTCAGCGAGAGCGTGACCAGTGCTGTGAAGTATCTCTCCGGAAGTGCTCAGGAGCTGGCGGACTATCTGGGACATGCCATTGAGTCCCAATTGGCGCGGTCTGTCCAGTCAGGCCAGCAATACCGGGAGGACGCCGCCTATATCCAGAGGTCGATAGAGACCTTTAATCACCAGGCAAATGGACTGCGAACGGCTATGGAGGAGGTTGCCGGTTCCATCTCCTCCATCTCCGGAGCGGTGGACGGCGCGGCCAGCGATATTACCGGCGTTGCGGGCAGTACTCATATGCTGGTAGACGATCTGTCCAGCATTGTCGGCGGGATGGATACCAATCGAGAGATTGCAGGCGAGCTACAGAGGCAGGTGGAGGTTTTCGCAAATCTTTAAGGGATGATAATACTCCCTATAGAGTAGATAACCAGAGAATGGACTCTGCGAAAGCTACTCTATAGGGAGCGTTTATATAGCGGTGGACCGATATGAACACTGTCATTAAGTCAGGAACAGGAGAACATGGACATATTCTCCTACTCCATTATTTCCATCTCATTTCTTTCCGGAAGTCCGCAGTCTTCTTTTTCAGGTATTAGAGCCCGCTCAGTATCTCAACATGTGCAGATTGGCAAGGAGATTTTTTTGCCCTTCAAGGCAAAATGCTACAGCAATCCTGACGGATTGCAAGGATTTTTAACGAAGTCAGGCAGGGCAGAGTTGTGTGTGCGGACGCTGGACAGCGCGGTCGCGTCCTATCCTGCCCTGCGGGGGGCCATCATCCACTCCGACCGAGGCTCCCAGTACACCAGTGGGGCCTATCGGGCGCTGAATTTTAATGATGCACAGGAGCCAAAACTTTGTGAAAATTGACCTTTGCAAGGGGAGAAAACTTTTGCTAAACTAATCAGCGTCAATTCCATACGGACATTCAACGACACACGCAGTGCATTGCACGTAAGCCTGATCACGGTACGGTAATGCTTTGCGTGTGTCGTTTTATCGAAAAAGGACGCACGCGGTCGCGTGCGCTTTTTTTGTCCGGTAACGCTTGAAAGGGGAGATTTTTATGCAAAAAAACAATTATCTTGGTCAGGAGAAAATAGGAAAGCTGCTTGTGCAGTTTGCCATCCCCAGCACACTGGCCCTCATCATTTCGTGCCTGTACAACATCGTGGATCAAATCTTTGTAGGCAACGGCATCGGCTATCTGGGCAATGCCGCCACCGGGATTGTGTTCCCTATCACGGTGATCGGTTGGGGCGCGTCTGTGCTGTTCGGTGACGGCATGGCCACCTTCCTCAGCCTGTCCCAGGGCAAGGGAGACACCTCCACCGCGGGCCGTTCGGTGGCCAACAGCATATTGGGATCGTTTTTGTCTGGCGTAGTCATCATCGCCGTGAGTTATATCCTGGGAGACCGTGTTTTCTACGCCCTGGGGGCAACTGACGCTACGATTGAACTGACTCGGGACTATGGCCGCATCATTTTTCTGATGATGCCCCTGGCTCTGGTCCAGAATACCATAGCTTCCGTGATCCGGGCCGACGGAAGCCCCAAATACTCCATGGCTGCTATGATGGTGGGCGCGGTTATCAATATGATCGGCGATCCGGTGGCCATCTTTGTACTGCATTGGGGCATCAAGGGGGCGGCCATTGCCACCATTCTGGGGCAGTTTGTCAGCTTCCTCATCTGCATCGCCTACTTGGGCCGCAGCCGGGTGTTCCGGGTGAAAGCATCGGACTTCGTCCCCAGTTGGCAGTACCTCAAGCCCATCCTGCCCCTGGGCGCGGGCAGCTTTTTGACTCAGCTATTCATTGTGGCCACCACAATCGCCAATAACATTCTGCTCAAATCCTACGGCGCGCAGAGTGAATACGGTTCAGACATCCCCCTGTCTGCCTTTGTGGTCATCATCAAGCTGTTTCAGATCATCCTGAATATTGCCTGTGGAATCACCGCCGGCGCTCTGCCCATCATGGGCTATAACTACGGCGCGAAGCTGTACAGCCGGGTGAAGGAAACCTTTAAGCTGGTGGTATTGTCCACGCTGACAGTGTGCATCATCGCCACTGTCCTGTTTGAGAGCGTCCCCCTGGTCTTTGTCCGGATGTTCGGTACTGACGGCGGTGAGCTGTACACGAATTTTGCCATTGGCTGCCTGCGGATTTATCTGTCCCTGGTCATTCTCACCTGCCTGCAGAAGGCCTGCGCCATGTTCCTCCAGTCTATTGGCCACGCCAAGGCCGCGGTGCCCCTGTCTGTTCTGCGGGACATCCTTCTTATTTTCTTAGCCATTTTCATGCCTATGCGAATGGGTATTATGGGCATCCTGTGGTCCGCGCCTGTGGCGGACGTGATTGCCATGGTCATTACCGCGGCGGTGGTAATCCAAGTCTGGCGCAAAATGGGGGCAGACGCTCCCATCCAGGCGGAGCAGCCGGTCCTGCAAAAATCTCATCCCGGCGTTATCATCACCATTGCCCGGGAACATGGTACAGCAGGCAAACGGATTGGCCAGTTGGTAGCACAGAAGCTGGGCATCCCCTGCTACTACAAGGAGATGACCGCTCTGGCCGCACAGGAAAGCGGGCTGGCAAAGGAGTTTATCTCCGGGATCAACTCTGATGAAAACGCAATCATGCGGGAATTGTATCTCAGCACCAGCGCGGTTCAGCAAGCGGTGATTGCACAGGACAAAGCAATTAATATGATTGCGGACATGGGGGCTTGCGTTATCGTAGGCCGTGCGGCGGACTATGTGCTGCGAAATCGGAAGAATGTGGTGCGTATCTTTATCCACGCTCCAAAGGATTACCGTGTGAAAAAGGTCATGGAGATGTACGGCGATACGGAGCAGGAGGGCAGAAAGAGTATCGCCCGCTCTGACAGTGCCAGAGGAACCTACTACAAAAGCATTTCCGGTCATGAGTGGGGGGATGCTCACCAATATGAATTGAGCGTGGACAGTTCCATCGGGGCGGAGAAAACAGCGGAATTGATTTGCGGTTACGTCAGCCATGTTTGAACAAAATGAAACGGCAGGGGGCCTATCGGCTCCCTGCCGTCAGCTTGTCGAAAAGCGGCCTGACCTGGAAGGAACCAGGCAGGCCGCAAAATTTGAAGAAAAATATAATTGGAAAAGGAAAAAATGGTAGCAGGAAAAGCCGCCTTGCTTTCCATCTGACCAGCTTTTTGAGGTTCATGGCAGCAAATTTAAGCCTCACCCAGTTGGAAACCTGGGCCAGACCTCTATAATGCGTATAACACATCCGCTTTTTCTTTGTACGGCGGTAGCGGTTGGCCAGTTCCGGCTCGAATATCCGCGCCAGGCTCTCCGTTGCCTCTGCCGCTGATGCACCGCCCGCCGAATAGTCCGGCGCGATCTCCGGCAGGGGGTGGCCGATCACCATGCCTACGTCATCAATGTAGGCCACCATGGGGCCGCTGTTGTTTCAGGTCCCACGTTTTTGGCCTCCTTTCTTGCCCCTTTCGCCGGTCTATGCTAAAATCTCCGTGAAAGAGGGTGATAATTGTGATAGAAATGGTTCAAGATGTAAACAATCAGAATAAAAACACTATTCTTGACCGTTACCAGGCTTTAGGGGTGGGGCCTCAAGTCCCAGCGGTTTCGGAATGATCCGGCTGTTTTCCTTGTTCTTGTTTGGCCCCACTCAATCCCGCCAGTTTATCCAGACATTTCAGATGCGAATCAAGAGTTGAAGAATCCACAATATACTCCAGCTGTTCTTCCAGATTCACTCCAATGACACTCGGCCAATACTCCGCCAAGGCCTGAAACGCCGGTCGCTAGCGGCAAGCGGCGACTGGCAATATGGGCAAAGAGCCTCCAAACGGGATCTCCCGTGAAATATCGTGGTCGGGAGTTTGTATCCGCAGCCGCACTTGACCGACAACACCCCATAAGGCCCCGGAGTGAGGTTGACCTGCTGCGTCCCGCACTCCGAGCAACAGAAAACTGCCGTCGGGTCCTTCTCTGCGGACAGCGCGTCGATTAATACGTTCCACGCATAGCTGTTCCTTTCCGTAGTAATCCCGATGACTTCCCGCGACAGCGTCCGCACGTATGGCGGCGAGGAAGCCAGCATACCGATGGCAAGGCCGAACTCGTCCTCGCCCAGCTTGCTTGACAGGAGGGCCTTGACCAGTTTCTCGACGTATTACTGTCTTCGATGCTGGGGAACCCCTGCTTGGCATACGACTTAAACTCGTTGATGATCGAATTGCGCCGTCCTTTCCCACCCAGCGCGTTCAATGCACAGATATGGGCAAAAATGGGACAAACGTCGTTTTTGCTCCTCGTCTCCTGCAGCTTCGCGGCCATGCGGACACTTGACTTATCATGCAACTGCAGCTTTGAGTCCAGGACCGCGTATATCTTCGACAAATCGACGTTCCTGAGAGCCGGGTCACTAAGCAGAGCGTCCAGGTAATGCTCCATTTCGGACGGCAGTTTTATCACATTGGCCTTTTGGGCGCATGGCAAATAAATCCGGCAAAACACAAATAGTAATGCCTGCCAAAAAATTTTATTGACAAATCCCCCGGAAGACAGTATAATAATCTAGCAGTCTGTAAGAGGCTGTGCTTTGCGGCTGTGCTGGAATTGGTAGACTGGCAAGCTTGAGGTGCTTGTGTCCGGATGGGCGTACGGGTTCGACTCCCGTCAGCCGCACCAATCCCGAAGTCCTTGAATAGCAAGGGCTTCGGGATTTTTTCTTAGAGCCGCAAGGGATTGCCGATTTCTAAAACGCTACAGCAGTATCACTTACCGCCACGAATTTAACGATTTTATTTTGAAAATTGCCCACGAAATTGCACATGGGAAAAGGTCGGGATATTCTCCCGGCCTTAGTCTGTCAGTACCTCACCACGTAGGTGTAATACGCAACCAGCTTGTCGTCCACCGTGCCTTTATCTTGAACCAGATCGAAAGATTCCTTGCAAAAAACATTGACTTTCTGGGGCGATTATGCTAAAATGAAGGATGAAATGCAAGATAGGGGGTTCGATATGCCAGATAATGGATTTCAACTCCCCCCGGATATTATCCAGGCGCTGGAAAAAACGCTGTGGAGAGATGGGAAAGCGATTATCACTTTTACTAATGGAACCCTGAAAGTAAAAGCCGAAAACATTAAACTGGTGGTAGCCAGAAAAATTTGATATTGTGCCGCCCGTGAAATGGCGCGGAGCGAAGAGTCAATGGGACTATAGACCTGGAGGTTTCTCCGGGGCTATAGTCCTTTGTTTTTGCCGGAAGGAGGTGGGCCGGTGCCAAGAGGACGCAAAAGAAGAAACACGGTTGCAGACGAGGACATTATGGCCCACTGCGTCAACTGCGGCACTCTGCTCACGATGGAGACCGGGGTGCTGGCAACTCCCGACTGGTATAAAGAAACGAGATTTGTCCATTACTGCAAGGAATGCCAGAAAGCGCAGTTTGAGGACTTTGTGGATCACGTGGGCGTGGACATGGCCTTTTACCTCTGCTGCGCCGCCTATAACCTGCCCTTTATCCCCGAGGCCGTCCCCTCCCGGCGGAATGTGGACGGAGAGACCTGGGCGATGTACCTGGAAAACCTGAAAATGCTGGACCAGGACGTGACAGACAACGGGGAGGCCGCCGCCTTTTCCGATGGCATGACCGACCTCTCCGTGATCTTTGACGGGAAGGTGCCTAAGTCCCCCTCCTTTGCCGGAGGGCTTACCTCCGGCGGGGTGGCCGAGAAGCTGGAGGGCACCCGCGCCCAGCGGCGAAACTGGGGGCTGTCCTACAAAACCCCGGAATACAAGGAACTGGACCGGTTGTATGGTATCCAGTCCAAGCCTTATGAAGGGACAGGGATTGACGACGAGCTGGAGTATAACCTGCGGGAGGTATGCAAGCTCCAGCTGCTCTACAGCCAGCAGATCGCCGAGGGAGACAGCAAGAAGTCCAAGGAGACCTACAGCATTATATCCAAGATGAAAGCGGATAACCTGATGCGCAAGAGCGACGAGGCCCCTATCGCCGCCAAGAAGATCGACACCGTGATTGCCGCACTGGAGCGAAACAAGATGGCGAAGGGAGGAAAGCTCCTGCCCTATGAGGAGTTGCTTCCCATTCTACAGGCCGACCACCCCCACTCCCCTATGAGTCACGACATGCTGGATTATTGTCAACGCCAATATGAAATTGTAAGAAAACGCCGAAGAAATTTTGTAGTTTTTCGGCGGGGGTGGGTAACAAAATCAGCAGCTGCCTTGCTCAAAAA
>JAAWLY010000079.1 GCA_022798155.1 Lawsonibacter sp.
TGGCGGTTGGAGATGTACTTCACCTTGGGGTTGCGGTTGAAGGCGTCCAGCATTCCGATGACGGTGTGGCCGCACAGTCCGAAGACATATTCCACATCCCGGCGGGCCAGATAGTCAACGATCAGGTCAGATACCAGTTTTTTGCTCATAAGTCATTTCCTCCTGCTATAAATTTTCATGTTGACCTATAGAAAAGGGCCATGATTTCGACTCCGGAATTCCAGCGGAAGTATTCCCCCGCTCACCGGGAAGCCGTCTGAAAAGGGCCCTTTCTTTAGGTGTTTTGCTGAATTAAATATTAGTATAAAGGGGGGCTTTTGTCCAATACTCTGTTTTCATTCATTGTTCGATTTTCAACATGGTTTTGCGGAAAAACAGCCGGTTTCCCCCATCCTTTGGCTACTCTAGACAACATAGGGCACGTTATTTTGTATAAACTGAGTAAAGACTTCGCCGCTGCGGATGACGAAGTCGCGGAAATATTCCGCCGCAGGAGGAAGATACTGCTCCTTGTTCCAGGACAGGTAGAGCCGCCGGGGCGGGATATCGTTGGCGATGCGGACCACCTTGGTGTTGTAGGGCACGCCGCCCAGGGGGTAGGGGATGATGGACACGCCGTGTTGAGCGGCCACCAGGCCGTAAATAATCAGGTCCTGGGCGGTCTCCATGGTGATGTTGGGGCGGATGTTCAGTGCGGAAAAGATCCGGTCGGTGACGCTCCGGAGCTGACACTGGGAGTCGAAGGCGATAAAGTCCTCCCGGTCCAGCTCTTTCAGGTCGGCGGAGTCGTGCCGGGCCAGCCGGTGGCCCAGGGGGACGAGGAGAACGAGCTGGTGCTCTCCGATGTAGGAGGAGGCCACCTGGGGGTCATCCACCTTGGTGGCGAAGATCAGGTCCACCTTGCCGGCCAGGAGCTGCTCCCGCAGCTGGGAGTAGGTGGCCTCCTGGTTAAACTGCAGGCGCACGTCCACCCGGTTGGTCTCGGACACATAGCGCACGATGATATTGGGGGCGAATTGGGCCAGAGAGGGGAAGCCGGCCATGACCACTGTGCCGGTGTTGGGGTTGATGTAGTCGGACAGAGTGGCAATGCCGGTTTCCAGGGTTTCCAGCGTTTTCTGGACATAGGGGAGAAAGAGCTGGCCATATTTTGTCAGCTCCACGTTGCGGCCCCGCTTAACGAAAAACTCCACATTCAGCTCGGCCTCCATCTCCTGGATGGCGTGGCTGAGGCTGGACTGGCTGACATAGAGCTTTTCCGCCGCCCGGGTGTAGTGCTCCAGCTCGGCGATGGTCTTGAAATAGTATAGCTGCCTCAGGTTCATGGTGCCGCCCCTTTTCGCATTAGTTGCTTCTATTATCCGCGATTTCCCGGGAATTTGCAATAATTTTTTTATAAAACTCAGGATTTTTCAGCTTTGCTCAGCCGCTGGGTCTCCCAGGTGCTCAGCACCACGTCCAGGGAGATGAGCAGCAGGCCGATGAAGAAGGTGGGGCTGAAGCTCTCTTGAAGGAGCAGAGCACCCAGCAGAGCCGAAAAGGTGGGCTGGAGGGGATAGAACAGGGAACAGGTGCTGGCGGGCAGCATGGACAGGCACTTGGTCCAGGTATACTGGGCCAGTCCGGAGCCGCAAAAGCCCAGGTACAGAATCACCAGCACCACCTTGAGGGAAACATGCACCGGCTGGGTGGCCGCAGAGACAATCCCCACCGGGATATGGAAAATCAGGCTGACTGCCATGCCGTAGGTGGTGACCAGTATAGCGGGGTACTTGGCGGTGAGCCGGCGCATATATACCGAGGCAAAGCCCCAGGTCACTACAGAGACCAGAACGGCCGCCATGCCCAGAATTTCGCTCTGGCTGCCCGCCCCCTGGGTGATGACCACCGTTCCAGCCAGGGCCAGGGCCAGACAGGCCACCTTGACAGGGGTAATGCGCTCCTTGAGCAGGAGGGCGGCCAAAATGGTGACGGATACCGGGTTCAGGGCGTTAATCAGGGAAGCCATGGTGGCCCCGGTGAGGGAGATGCCCAGCTGGATCAGGAAGAAGGTGGCGAAGTAGCCCAGCGCCCCCACCAGGACAAAGTACTTCCAGTCCTCCAGGTCGATTTTGGCTCCCATATGGGGCCGGGCCATCAGGAGCAGGGGAACCATCGCGGTTGAGCACCGCAGGCAGGCCACCAGAGCGGGGGGCAGGTCGCCGGCGACCATCTTACCGCCTACATAGACGCTGCCCCAGATAAAGAAGGTGACAAACAGCAGCCCAAAGGACCTGGGTTTCGTTTCCATAGATTCTGTCTCCTTAAAAAAACTAGGGCTGGCGGCTTTTAAGGATGCCGCCAGCCCGAAAAGGCTTATGCTATGCGGTTGGCGTGAACGGCTCAGCCGGCCAGCTCAGTCTGGAGGGTGGTGCCCAGACCGCCTACCTGGCTGTCGATGTTCTTGTACAGGTCCTGCACGGCGGGCAGGGCCAGAACCTCGGCGTAGAAGTCGTTGTCGTACTCGATGAGGGTCATGTTGTTGTTGCCGCTGTCCTCGCACAGGGTCTTCTTGTTGTCGGCGTCGATCTGGGCCAGCTGGGTGCCCATCTCGGCCAGGGCCTCGCTGATGGCCTGCTGCAGGGCCTCCTGATAGGCGGGGTCCAGGCCGTCCCAGGCGTCCTTGTTCATGGTCAGCATGTTGGCGTACAGGATGTGGTTGGTGCAGGCCAGGTACTTCTGGACCTCCTGAAGGTTGGCGCCCACTTTCTTCTTTTATTTTGGGCCGGCGGGCTGTGCCCGCCGGACAAAATAACCGGTTATTTTGCGGCGGTCTGCTGCTCAGCCACAATTTTCAGCAGCTCGGCGCGCATAGCCTCTACGGGGGCCTTCTTGCCCGTCCACAGCTCAATTTGAGCCGCGCCCTGGTACAGGGACATGCCCAGGCCGTTGAGCACCTTGCAGCCCTTCTCCTCGGCGTCCATCAGGAACTGGGTGCGCTCAGGGTTGTAGCAGGCGTCGAAGAAGAACTGGCTGGGCTGAATGTACTCCTTGGGCAGGGGGCTCTCGCCGATGTGCTGGCCCATGCCGATGCCGCTGGCGTTGAGGACCACGTTGCAGGCGGCCAGCTTGGAGAAGTCGCCGTGGTGGACAAACTCGGCCACAGGGGCGAAGTTGTTGTTGATGTCGTCCACCAGGGACTTGGCGCAGGGCTCAAAGATGTCGGTGATGTAGATCTTCCGGGCGCCGTGGTAGGCCAGGATGGAGCACATGGCCCGGCCGGCCCCGCCGCCGCCGAAGCAGAAGAACACGGACTGGTCCACCTGGACCCCGCCCTCCTGGGTCAGGGAGGTGTAAAAGCCCACGCCGTCGGTGTTATAGCCGATGAGCTTGCCCTCGGGGGTTTTCACCACGGTGTTGCTGGCGCCCATCTTCTTGCACAGCGGGTCCAACTCGTCTAAGTACCGCAGCACCCGCACCTTGTTGGGCTTGGTGACGGCAAAGCCGGCGAAGTTCATGTAGCGGATGCCGTTGACAATCTCGCCCAGATGCTCTTTGTCCGCCTCGGTGTAGAAATAGAGCATGTTCAGCCCGGCGGCCTCGTATCCGGTGTTCTGCATCCGGGCGGCGAAGGACTGGCTCAGGGGGGTGCCGATGAGGGTGATCATTTTGGTGTTGATATCGACTTTCATAGCATATGACCTCACTTCTATGTAGAAAATTGATAATTTGATGATTGGAAATGGGGGCGGGCCGGCGGTTACAGGCCGTTTGCGGCGAAGAAGGCCTTTGCCGTTTCCAGGCAGCGGGCCGCATGGCCGGCGCGGCCGCGGGCCTCGATTTCGGCCAGGTTGGGCAGCTCGATGGAGCACACATTTTCAGGCAGGGCCGTCAGGATGCCCTTTAGGTCCACAACGCCTTCGCCGCAGTAGACCCGGCCGCCCCGGACCACCTCGATCTCCTGCCGTCCGGCCATATCGGCGGGCCAGTCGCACAGGTGGATCACGCCGAAGCGGCTGGGGTCCACCGCCTTGATGTCTTCCGGGGTGACGCCGGTTTTGTAAACGTAGATCATGTCCATGAGGATCTTCAGGTTGGAGGCGCCCACCTTGTCCTGAATTTCCATGGCCGCCTGCATACTTTTCAACTCGGAGACAATGGGAAATTCCAGGTTCAAAGTCAGGCCGAACTGGGCGGCCTGCTCACAGAAGGAGCCGTAGCGGTCTACCGCCAGGCTGTGGTTGCTGGTCCAGACGCTGGTGAGCACCTGGGTGGCGCCCAGCTCCGCGCCCTTCTCAAAGGCGGCCCGGTAGTCGTCGGGCAGGTCTTCCCGAATGCGAAGCAGTTCGATGTCGAACAGCTTCATGTCGTAGTTCTTCAGGGTCTGCCGGACGGACTCCATCAGAGCGGGGTCGCGCTCCAGATGGACCTGGGGTTCGCCCTCCTGCCCCATGGGGATGGTGCGCAGGCTGACATAATCATAGCCGGCCTGCTTGGCCGCCTTGATCTGTTCCACCGGATCGATTCCGGGGGTGGTGAGATAGGCGAGGGAAAACTTTCTGGACATAACTGCGTTCCTCCTGTTCCATATTGAAAGGCGTTGGTCATATTGCCAATTTCGCCTGTGCCGTTACACTGATTTTATATTGGAAGTGTCCGGTCAGTCCATTGCCAATCTTTCATGAAACCATTGGTTTTTACCATAGGTTTTTCTTGGAAAAACTGCCTTTGGAACAAAGTTCCAAAAAACGATTGACCATTTTGTGAGACTTAGCCAAGAAAGGGGAAAGTAAATTGGAAAACGGCCCAAAAAGAAGAAGGGACAATTTAAACTTTGGATGATCTGATAAAAAAATTCTATTGGATTCCTGGTGGAAAGTCGGCTATGATTTACTTATAAAGGATAGCCTGGGGAATTGTACGGCCCCGGAGCGCCCCAATACTATAAATACTATATGTTTAAGGGTGAGGAGTTCGGCTTATGAAAGAGTTTAGAGGCAGTCAGGATTACGTGGCGTCGGAGGAGCTGATGCGGGCGGTGAACATCGCCATGGTGCTGGAAAAGCCCCTGCTCATCAAAGGAGAGCCGGGCACGGGCAAGACTATGCTGGCCGAGGCCATCGCCCAGGCGCTGGGAAAGAAGCTGCTGATTTGGAACATCAAGTCCACCACCAAAGCCCAAGACGGCCTGTACGTCTATGACGTGGTCCAGCGGCTTTACGACAGCCAGTTCGGCGGCCAGGGCGTGGACGATATCGAAAAATATGTCAAGCTGGGCAAGCTGGGCGAGGCCTTTGCCGGCGACGAACAGGTGATTCTCCTCATCGACGAGATCGACAAGGCCGACCTGGAGTTTCCCAACGACCTGCTGTGGGAGCTGGACCGGATGGAGTTCCACATTCCGGAGACCGGCCGGACCGTTAAGGCCAACCACCGCCCGGTCGTGATTATCACCTCCAACGCGGAGAAGGAGCTGCCCGACGCCTTCCTGCGCCGGTGCGTGTTCCACTATATCGAGTTCCCCGATAAGGAGCTGATGGCGGAGATCGTCCGGGTCCACTGCCCCAACCTGAGCGAGGAGCTGCTCACCCAGGTGCTGGAGGCCTTCTATAAAATCAGAAACCTGCCGCAAATCAAGAAAAAACCCTCTACCAGCGAGATTATTGACTGGATTCAGGCCCTGCAGCACGGAGGGGTGGACGTGAGCCGAATCGCTAAGGAGGTGCCCTATGTGGGGGTGCTTTTGAAAAAGAACGAGGACATCGACACGCTGCGGCGGCAGTGGCGGTGAGCTCATGTTTGAGGATTTTTTGTATCTGCTTCGGCGCAACGGCCTGAAGGTGTCGCTCACCGAGTGGATGGCCCTGGTGGAGGCCCTGCACAAAAACCTCCATCAGGCCAGCTTTACCGGCTTTTACCACCTGTGCCGGTGTCTGCTGGTAAAGAGCGAGGCGGACTTCGACGCCTTCGACCGGGCCTTTCTGGACTATTTTAAGGATGTCCCCTTTCAGCAGGAGGTATCTCAAGAGCTGCTGAACTGGCTGGACAAGCCCAACGCCCCCATGGGGGAGTTTGACGAGCAGCAGGCCGAGCTGAACGAGAACCTGTCCGTCCTGGAGATCGAGGAGCTGTTTCAGGAGCGGAAGAACGAGCAGCGGGAGCAGCACAACTGCGGCAGCTACTGGGTGGGCACCCACGGCATGTCCATTTTCGGCAATATGGGCATGTCTCCGGTGGGCATCCGGGTGGGCGGTGAGGCCACCTCCCGGCGGGCCTTCCGAGTGGCGGAGGAGCGGCGCTACCGGGATTTTCGCCAGGACAACACCCTGGATACCCGGCAGCTCCAGGTGGCCCTGCGCCGGCTGCGGCAGTTCTCCGGCCTGGTGGACCTGCCCCCGGACGAGTTCGACGTGGATGCCACCATCCGCGACACCGCCGACAGCGCGGGGATGCTGAAGGTGCACTATAAAAAGCCCCGGCAGAACACGGTAAAGGTGCTGCTTTTGATGGACTCCGGCGGGTCTATGGACCACTACGCCCAGCTGTGCTCCGCCCTGTTCCAGGCGGTGACCAAGTCAGGGCACTTTAAGGACTTGAAAATCTACTATTTCCACAACTGCCCCTATACCCGGCTATACAACGACCCCACCTTAAACCCCAACAGCGCCGTTCCGGTGAGCTGGCTGCTGTCCAACCTGTCTTCGGAGTATAAGCTGATTTTTGTGGGGGACGCCCAGATGTCTCCCCATGAGATTTTCGACCCCTTCCCCAGCCCCAAGGAGGGGGAACCCGCCAGCGGCCTGGACTGTCTGCGCCGGCTGCGGGAGCGCTACCGCCACGCCATCTGGCTCAACCCGGACGGCCCGCCCCAGTGGGGCGGCGAGTGGGCGGAGAGCTACAACGCCATCAACGGCCTGTTCCCTATGTACCTTCTGACGGTGGAGGGCCTGGAGGAGGGCATGAAAAAGCTGCTGAACCGGTAGTAGGGTGCGGTAATCTTCCGGAGGGCGGAGCGCCCTCCGGAAGAAAAAAAGAATTTTTCTGCAAAAGGGGCTTGACTACCAGAAAAAAACTGGTATAATACATGGTGCTGTCTCACTGACCGGGGCGGCGGTACAAAGAGTTGCAGTAGTATCGAAGTGGTCATAACGAGCACGACTGGAAATCGTGTAGCCTGATAAGGGCTCGAGGGTTCGAATCCCTCCTACTGCGCCATGTCGCTGCGGACAATATCGTTCGCAGCGGCTTTTTTTAATTTTCAGGCTTGTGCCCCCAAAACTTCTGCCCCGGTATTGTTATAGGCCAGAAATATGAATTGCCATAATTATACAAAAAAGATAGGGATAGTGTCAAGATGAAATACGATTTTACCTCGATTATGGACCGGCACGGCAAAGACGCCATGGCGGTGGACGGCCTGGGGATAGGCTTTGCGCCCCCAAAGCCCAAGGAGGGCTTCGACGTAATCCCCATGTGGGTGGCGGACATGAACTTCCCCACGGCGCCCACCATCCCCCAGGCCATCATAGAGCGGGCCCAGCACCCCGCCTATGGCTACTTCCACCCCGCCGAGGAATATTACAGCTCCATCATCGAATGGCAGAAGGCGCGGCACCAGGTGACCGGCCTGACGAAGGAGCACATCGGCTATGAAAACGGCCTGCTGGGCGGGCTGGTCAGCGCCATGCGGGTGATAGCCTCCCAGGGCGACAGCGTGCTGCTCCACTCGCCCACCTACATCGGCTTTACCTCGGTGCTGAAGGGGAACGGGTACAACATCGTCTCCAGCCCGCTGGTAAAGGACGGGCAGGGGGTATGGCGCATCGATTTTGCGGACATGGAGCGGAAGATTGTGGAGCACCACATCCACGCCGCCGTGTTCTGCTCCCCCCACAACCCCTGCGGCCGGGTATGGGAGCGCTGGGAGCTGGAGCGGGTGATGGAGCTCTGCCGGAAGCACGGCGTATTTGTGATTTCAGACGAGATCTGGTCAGATATTGTCCGGCCGGACTGCAAGCACATCCCCACCCAGAGCGTATCTCAGGACGCCCGGGAGCGCACCGTGGCCCTGTACGCTCCCTCCAAGACCTTTAATTTGGCCGGACTCATCGGCAGCTACCGCATCATCTACAACCAGTGGCTCCGGGACCGGGTGGACCGGGAGGAGGGGCTGAGCCACTACAACAGTATGAACGTGCTGTCCATGCACGCCCTGATCGGGGCTTACCGCCCGGAGGGGCGGGAGTGGGTGGACGAGCTGTGCCAGACCATCGCGGGCAACGTGGACTATGCGGTGGAGCGGATCGCCCGGTATCCGGGGGTGTCGGTATTCAAGCCCCAGGGCACTTACATGCTGTTTTTGGACTGCGCCGGCTGGTGCGCCGGCCACAACACTACCATCGAGCAGATGCTCCAGGCCGGCTGGGACGTGGGAGTGGCCTGGCAGGATGGCCGTCCCTTCCACGGCCCCTGTCACATCCGGATGAATCTGGCCCTGCCCCTCAGCCGGGTCCGGGAGGCCTTCGACCGCCTGGACAAGCACGTTTTTTCCTGTTGAAGCTGGGGAAAATAGGGGGCCGAAAACATCTGTCTTTGTGGGGGAGCACAGAAAAAGCAAAAAGACCGCATAAAATTTTGTGCAGAAATTACTGACAAAAATAACCCGAATCCGGAAATTATAGTTGACCAAACCGCCTGATTTTGTTAAAATAACGGACAAGGCCAAAAGGCGTGCGCCTTTTCTGGTTTGTATTTTGTAATTACAAACCAGAGCAGATGTCATATTCGCCCGCGGCCCAAAGGTATTTTTTAGGAGGTATAAAATGAAAAAGAGGATCAGCATGCTGCTGGCCTGCGCCATGATGCTCGCCCTGGTGAGCTGCGGCGGCGGCAACAACAACGGCGGCAATGCCAGTGCCGGCAGCCAGAACAACGCCGGCTCCAACACCAGCGCCAGCCAGTCCAACGGCAGCGCCGACGGCAGTGATGCCGCTGAGTACCACATCGGCATCATCACCGGCTCCGTCTCCCAGTCTGAGGACGATCGCCGGGGCGCCGAGGCCTTCCAGGAGAAGTACGGCAAGGATATGGTCAAGCTGGACATCTATCCCGACAACTTCACCGAAGAGCTGGAGACCACCATTCAGAAGATCGTCAACATGTCTGACGACCCCCTGATGAAGGCCGTCATCGTCAACCAGGCCGTTCCCGGCACCACCGAGGCCTTCCGTCAGATTAAGGATAAGCGCCCCGACATCATCTGCATCGCCGGCGAGGGCCACGAGGACCTGCCTGAGATCGGCTCCGC
>JAAWLY010000080.1 GCA_022798155.1 Lawsonibacter sp.
AAGGAGCTGGACCTGTTCCTGCCCCCCTGGGTGGACGCCCTGCCCCAGGAGCACCCCATCAAATCCGCCCTGTACACCGCCATCCGGGAGGGCACCGCCCAGCTCCACCGGGTGCGGGATGTGGACAGCGCGGTGAGCTCCTTCCGGGACTGCGAGATGGTCAGCGACGCCCGCATCTCCAACATCGACCTGGGCACGGGAGTGTCCGCCGCCATGCTGGAGCTGCCCAGAGGGCTGTTTTACAACACACTGTCGCAGCAATCGGGCTTTACCATCGGGGACGACGGCGATCTGATGGCCCTGCTTACCGAGCTGGCCGGGGTGAAGAAGGCCTATGACAAGGTGGCCGACGCCCTCCAGCAGGTGGAGGAGACGGGCTACGGCATTGTGGTGCCGCCTATCGACTCGCTGGTGCTGGAGGAGCCGGAGATTATGAAGCAGGGGGGACGGTATGGCGTCCGGCTGAAAGCCAGCGCCCCTTCCATTCACATGATCCGGGCCGATATCGAGACTGAGGTGTCCCCCATTGTAGGGGGAGAGAAGCAGAGCGAGGATATGATCCACTATCTCCTCCAGGAGTACGAGGGGGACTCCAGCCGTATCTGGGAGGCCAACATCTTTGGCAAATCCCTCCATGAGCTGGTGAATGAGGACCTGAACTCCAAAATCAACCGTATGCCCGAGGACGCCCGTACCAAGCTGCGGGAGACCCTCCAGCGGATCATCAACGAGGGTTCCGGCGGGCTGATTTGTATTATTCTGTAAGCTGAAAGACCCCGGCGTGTTGTGCGCCGGGGCTTTTGCCTGCCTCCACAGATTTTTCTTGCAAAAAGGCGGAGAATTCTCTATAATAGGGGAAAGCTTTGTACTGGAGGAGAGATACATGACGCTTGATATGAAGTATTTTGAGAAGATGGAGGCCAAGATTCCCAAGGGCAAGGTGCGCACCCGGTTTGCGCCCTCCCCCACGGGCTACATGCACGTGGGCAATCTGCGCACGGCGCTGTACACCTGGCTGATCGCCCGGAACGCCGGGGGCACCTTCATCCTGCGCATTGAGGACACCGACCAGGGCCGCCTGGTGGAGGGCGCCACCGACGTGATCTACAAGACTCTGGCCGAGTGCAAGCTGGCCCACGACGAGGGCCCCGACGTGGGCGGCCCTGTGGCCCCCTATATCCAGTCGCAGCGGCGGGACACCTACGGCAAATATGCCCGGCTGCTGGTGGAGAAAGGCCACGCCTATTACTGCTTCTGCGAGAAGACGGAGAGCGAGGAGGAGTCCGGCGGGTTTGAGCGGGCGGACGACCCCTGCCGGGCCCTGTCTCCCGAGGAGGCCCAGGTCCGGGTGGACGCCGGGGAGCCCTACGTCATCCGCCAGCGCATCCCGGAGGAGGGGACCACCACATTTAAAGATGCTATTTTCGGCGACATCACCGTGGAGAACAAGACCCTGGATGACCAGGTGCTGATCAAGCGGGACGGGATGCCCACCTACAACTTTGCCAACGTCATCGACGACCATCTTATGGGCATCACCCACGTGGTGCGGGGCAGCGAGTATCTGTCCTCCGCCCCCAAGTATAATCTGCTGTATGAGGGCTTTGGCTGGGAGGTGCCCACCTACGTCCACTGCTCCCCCGTCATGCGGGACGCCCAGAACAAGATGTCCAAGCGCCACGGCGACCCCTCCTACGAGGATCTGAAGGACCAGGGCTTCCTCACTGCGGCCATCCTCAACTATGTGGCCCTGCTGGGCTGGTCACCCCGGGGGGACATCGCCGAGCAGGAGGTCTTTTCCCTGGAGGAGCTGGCAAAGGCCTTCGATTTGGCGGGCATGTCCAAGTCCCCGGCCATCTTCGATATTGAAAAGCTGACCCACTTCAACGCCCTGTATCTTCGGGCTATGAGCCCGGAGGCATTCGCCCAGGCGGCGGAGCCCTATATCCGGCAGGCGGTGAAGGACGAGGCCCTGCCGGTTGCTGAGATCGCCGCGCTGCTCCAGGCCCGGTGCGAGAAGCTCACCGAAATCCCGGAGAAGGTAGCCTTCTTCGATACGCTGCCCGAGTATGATGTGGACCTGTTTACCAACAAGAAGTCCAAGACCAACCCGGAGGTGTCCAAAGCCATGCTGGAGGCGGCCATCCCCATGCTGGAGGCTATCCCAGACTGGACCCAGGACGCCATCCACGACGGACTGGTGGCCCTGGCGGAGAAGCTGGAGGTGAAGAACGCCACCCTGATGTGGCCGGTGCGCATCGCCGCCGCCGGCCAGGCGGTTACTCCCGGCGGAGCGGTGGAAATCTGCCGCATCCTGGGGAAGGACGAGACCCTTCGCCGCCTCAGGCTGGGACTGGACAAGCTGTAAGAGAAAAAGAGCCGCCCAAGGCGGCTCTTTCTATGTCCTCTGGTACAGGTGCAGGTCAAACCCGATCTGACAGCTCAGCCGCTCCAGCTTCTCCAGCCGGGTGATACCCTCCCTGGGGGTCTTCCAGGCGTAGGGAGTCATGTGGAACAGGGCCATAAGATCGGCGGAGCTGTCAAAATTGGCTGTGTAGCGAATCTCCCGCACATTTCGCCAGACAAAGCCGGGGTAGTCCTCCCGCTTCACCAGATTTTCATAGGGGGAGGGGTAGAGGACCTGCTTCATCTCCCACAGGTGGCGGGCGGAGGGGACGGCGTAGCAGAACAGCCCGCCGGGGCGAAGCACTCGGGCAAATTCGTCGATGGCCAGGGGAGAGAAGATGTTCACCAGCACGTCCGCTGTCTTGTCAGGGATGGGCAGATGGTACACCGAGGCCACGGCGAATTCCCCTTTGGGTACCCGTTTTGCCGCCCGGCGCAGGGCGGCCCGGGACAGGTCCACCCCGGCGATTTGAGGGGTGAGTTCCTCCTCTGTCAGCCGCTGGAACAATCCAGCGGTGTAGTAGCCCTCGCCGCAGCCGCTGTCCAAAACGACGGGGTCGGGAAAATTGACCGTGTACTCCGCCACCGCCTGGCACAGGGTGTCCCGCAGGGGGGCGTAGTACCCCTTTTCCAAAAAGGCGGACCGGGCGGCCACCATGGCCTTGTCATCCCCCGGGTCTTTGGAGTGCTTCTGGTTGGCGGGGAGCAGGTGGACATACCCCGCAGCGGCTTTGTCAAAGCTGTGCCGGCTGGGACAGAACCAGCGGGTATCGTCCCGCTCCAGCGGGGCCCCGCACAGGGGACAGCAAAACAGACTTTTCATAAAATTTCCTCCATTGCCGGGTGTGATAGGTCGATTATATAAACGGCGGGGAAAAAAGACAAGGGAATTTTGAGAAAACCCTCGAAATTTCAAGCCGGGTGTGGTAAAATGGCGAAAACATATCCAAGAGGTGAACCACTGTGAACAAGACCGCTGAAGATATCCATGCCATTGTGGAGGAGCTGAAGGTGCTCTATCCCGACGGCATCTGTTCCCTGGAGTATCAAAAGGACTATGAGCTGCTGTTTTCCGTGCGGCTGGCCGCCCAGTGTACCGACGAGCGGGTGAACAAGGTGACCCCGGCGCTGTACGCCCGGTTTCCCACCTTGCAGGCCCTGGCGGAGGCGGATATTTCCGAGGTGGAGAAGTACATCCACTCCACCGGATTTTTCCGGGCCAAGGCCAGGGACATTGTGCTGTCCTCCCAGATGCTGCTGCGGGACTACGGCGGCAGAGTGCCCGACACCATGGAGGACCTGCTCAAGCTGCCCGGCGTGGGCCGGAAAACGGCCAATCTGATTTTGGGGGATGTGTACCACACCCCTGGCGTGGTGGTGGCCGACACCCACTGCATCCGGATTACCGGCCTGCTGGGCCTGACTGACGGCACCAAGGACCCGGCCAAGGTGGAAACTCAGCTCCGGGCCGTCCTCCCCCCGAAGGAATCCAACGACTTTTGCCACCGCATGGTGCTCCACGGCCGGGCGGTGTGTATCGCCCGTCGGCCTCAATGTCAGAGCTGCACCCTGCGGCCCTGGTGTGACCACTTCGCCAAGAGCGGAACGGACGGCTGAACTGCCGCGGAAGGGGAGAAGCCTATGTTCCACATCCGTGAGGCCATCGTGGTGGAGGGACGGTACGACAAAAACACCCTGTCCCAGGTGGTAGACACCCTGATTTTAGAGACAGGGGGCTTTCAAATCTTCAAAGACCCGGAGAAGATGGCCCTGTTGCAGCGGGCGGCCCGGCGGCGGGGACTGATTGTCCTCACCGACTCCGACGGGGCGGGCTTTGTCATCCGGAACCGGATCAAGGGGGCTGTCCCGGCCCAGTTTTTAAAGCACGCCTATATTCCCGATGTCTACGGCAAGGAACGGCGCAAGCGCCGACCGGGGAAGGAGGGCAAGCTGGGGGTGGAGGGGATGCCTCCGGCGGTGCTGGAGGAGGTCCTCCGCCGGGCGGGGGCCACCTTTCTGGAGGAGGACGCCCCCGAACGCCGGGGCGGCCCGCCTTTGACCAAGGGGGAGCTGTTTGCCGCCGGCCTGTCCGGGGGGCCGGACAGCGCCGAAAAGCGCCGGACCCTCCTGAAACGGCTGGAGCTGCCGGAGCATATGTCCGCCAACGCCCTGTTGGCCGTCCTCAACGGCTGCTATAGCCGGGAGGAGGCGCAGGAGCTATGCCGGTTGAAGGAGGAAACAACTGGGCCATAAGGAAAAGCGCCGCCTGTGAAACACAGGCGGCGCTTGTTTATCCCTCGGGGACCAGGGACTGGTGCAGGATGGACAGGACGGTGGACAGCTGCTCTGTGGGAATTTGACCGGGCGCGGACGCCTGACCGATCATCCCAAAGGTGGCGGCGGAGCCGAGGCATTCTCCACACAGGCGGCTGATGACGCCGCTGCCCATGCTCATGGTGATGATGGGCCGGTCCGCGTACTTTGTGTGCATCTCCTGGGTGGCGTCCAGCAGGGCGACAACATCGGCCATATTCTGGGGCATCACCGCGATTTTAGGGATGTCCGCGCCCATATCCTGGGCCTTCCGCATCCGCTGAATCATCTCGGTTTTATCCGGAGTCCCGCTGAAGCTGTGGTAGGAACCGACTACCTTGCAGCCGGCGGCATGGATGGCGTCGATGTTTTTCCGGACCACATCATCCCCGGAGAAGATCTGTACGTCGATGATGTCAGCGTCGCCAGACTGAGCGACAGCGGTGTTCAGCGCGGTGTAGGCGTCCAGACTCATCTCTGCCGCGCCGCCCTCCTCCTTGGTGCGGACTGTTACCAGGATGGGTTTTTCTCCCAGGATGGAGCGCAGCGTTTTCAGGGTGGACAGGACCTTGGAGGGGTTGGGCACATCCTCGTAAAAGTCAACCCGCCACTCGATAAAATCAAACGAGTAGTCCAGAATCTCCCGGGCCTTGTCCCAAATCCCCTCTGCTGTTTTTGCCACAATCGGCACAATAATCTTGGGTATGCCAGCTCCAATTTCTACGTTGCGCAGCTTTACAGTCTGAATATTTCCCATTGCGCATACACTCCCTTTCTATGCTTTTTGCCGCTTTTGATGGTGTGAATTACAGGCGGATCAGATATTCGTTGCCGGAGTTCTTGCAGAAGTCCCCCCAAATTTTCTGGGCAGCCTCCTCCGGCGTGGCGCTGTTATCCACCGAGATATCGCTTACCTCCGTATATAGGGGCAGGCGGAAGTGGTACATCTCCTTCATGGTACCCTTGACCGACAGCGGACGGCCAATGACCGCCAGCTGGTCCAGATCCCGGCGCAGGAAGTATACCCGTCCGGTGCGGCGCATCACGGTGCGGTTGTCCTTCCGGAGGATGGCGCCGCCGCCGGTGGCGATAATCTGCCCGTTTTTGTCGCAGACGTCGGCCAGCACCTTGCGCTCCAGCGCCCGGAAGGCGGGCTCGCCGTGCTTGCGGAAGATTTCCGGGATGGATTTCCCTGCTAGGCGGACAATCTCGTCATCCAGGTCCACAAAGGGGCGCTTGGCGATGCGGGCCAGCTCCATGCCCACCGTGGTTTTACCGCAGCCGGGCATCCCCACCAGTACCAGATTGGCCCGATCACGCTGGAGCTCGGACAAAATTCTCTCAGTCTCGCTTTCGGAGACCGACCGGTCGAAGAAGCGCTCCTCGGCCACCACTGCCTGGTTGACCAACATGGACAGGCCGCCGGCCCGGCGCAGCCCCATCTTTTCCGCCTGGAGCAGCAGATCGGTGCGGGTGGGGTTATAGATCAGGTCCAGTACCGCCTCCAGGTTGGGCAGGCGCTTCAGGTCCACAGGCTGGCTGCCCAGATCGGGCCACATGCCCACAGGGGTGGCGTTGACCAGAATTTCCGTGTCATCGTGGCGTTCCAGGTTGCCGTAGTTGTCCGCGCCGGTGCGGGAAATGACCACCACCTCCCGGGCGCCCTCTCGCCGGGCGGCGGCCTGGACGGTGAGGGAGGCCCCGCCGCTGCCCAGAACCATCACCTTTTTCTTGTCGAAGGATATCCCGGCCCGATGGGCCATGTACATAAAGCCATAAATGTCCGTGTTATAGCCGTACAGCTTGCCGTCCGCCTTCCGCACCAGGGTATTCACACTGCCGATGGCCTGGGCCCCCTCGTCGATGACGTCGCAGTAGGGCATCACGTCCCGCTTGTAGGGGATGGTGACGTTCAGCCCCCCGATGTTCTCCTGGGCCAGGAATGGACCCAGATCCTCCGGCTCCAGCTCAATCAGCTTGTAGCTGCCGCAGCCCAGGGCCTTGTGGATGGGGACGGACCAGCTGTGGCCCAGCTTGCGGCCCAGCAGGCCGAAAATTTTCTCTTCCATATCGATTACACCTCCGCGTAATTGCCCAGAAACTGGAACCGTGCGCAGCTGCGCTCCATCTCTTTCAGCATGGCCAGCACGCTGGGGTCCTTGACAGAGGCCTCCAGCTCTAGGAAGAAGACAAACTCAAAGTCGCTTCCCACCACGGGACAGGACTCCAGCTTGGTCATGTTCAGGTCCAGGGCGGCCATCTTGGCGATGACATCATACAGAGCGCCCGGCTTGTTTTCAAAGGCTACCACCAGGCTGATCTTGTGGGCTCCGGCGTAGATGACCGGGTCCTTAGTGATGCAGATAAACCGGGTATAGTTGTTGTCGCTGTTCTGGATGTGGTCGTTGATGCACTCCAGGCCGTACAGCGCGGCGCAGGGGTGGGAGGAGATGGCGGCAATATTCCGCTTTCCGCTCTCGGCCACCATTTTAGCGGCCATAGCGGTGTTGCCGCAGGGGATTACCTTCACGTCCTTCAGCCCGCCCAGGAACTGGGAGCACTGGCCGATGGCCTGTTCGTGGGAGTAGATCTCGGTGATCTCCTCCTGCTTTACGCCGGGCAGCACCAGCAGCTCGTGGCGGATGCACAGGCGGGTGGCCCGGACCACAGACAGATCGTGCTCCTGGAGCAGCTGGTATACCGCCCGGACGGAGCCGTTGGAGCTGTTTTCGATGGGCAGCACCCCGAATTTGCACAGTCCGGACTCCACGGCGGCGGCCACTGCCTCGAAGCTCTTTACATAGACAATATTTCCCCGGGGGAGCAGCCGGTCGCAGGCCACCTGGGAGTTGGCCCCCTCCACCCCCTGGCAGGCCACCATGCCTGTCTGGGGGAAGACTTCCCGGTTATAGGTCAGCGCCGCCTGAACTCTCTGCTCCACCCGAGTGGGGGCGGAGATCAGCTCAGCCTGACGGCAGCGGCCCAGCTCGAAGAGGGTAGAGAACAGATGGTAGGCGTAGCGCTCCTTTTCTCCGGCACGCTGCGTCACCTTGGCCAGAATTTCCCGCTCCCGCTGCTTGTTCAGGATGGGCAGATGGTGCTCATTTTTATAGGCGGCGACCTGTTCGCTCAGGGACATGCGCTCTAAAAAGAGCTCCAACAGCTGGTCGTCCACGCTGTCGATCCCGGTACGAATCTCAGAAAGTTCCATGGTTTCCCTCCAAAAGTAAATCTAACAGTACACAGGCGGTCACCGCCTCCACCACCGGGACGGCCCGGTGGGCGATGCAGGGGTCGTGGCGGCCGTGGATTTGCAGGTCTGTGTTTTCCATAGCGGACAGGCTGACGGTCCTCTGCGCTTTACCGATGGACGGCGTAGGCTTGAAGGCCGCCTGAAACGTGACAGGCATTCCGGTGGTAATGCCCCCCAAGATGCCGCCGGCGTGGTTGGTTTCGGTGACGATTTTGCCATCTTTTACGGCAAAGGAGTCGTTATTCGAGGAGCCCAGAACAGCGGCGGCCCCAAATCCCGCGCCGAACTCCACTCCCTTGACGGCGGGTATCCCGAACAGTGCCGCGGCCAAACGGTTTTCCACCCCGTCAAACATGGGGTCTCCCAGCCCCGCAGGCAGGCCGATGGCGGCACATTCCACCACACCGCCGACACTGTCCAAATATTCTTTTGCGCTCAAAATAACGGCCTGCATCGTTTCCCCGGCCTTGTCGTCCAGTACCGGGAACGGCTTTCGGATCACTTCCTCAAACAGCTCCGGCGTGGGCTTTAGGGGAAATGGCGCGTCAGCAATCCCTCCCACTCCGCGCAGGTGTGCCCCCACATAAATCCCCCGCCGGGCCAGAATCTGCTTGGCGATCCCCCCGGCGATGCACAGGGGGGCGGTGAGCCGGCCGGAGAAGTGCCCGCCCCCCCGCATGTCGGCAAAGCCCTTCCACTTCACCCAGGCGGTGTAGTCAGCGTGGCCGGGGCGGGGCTTGTCGGCCAGTTCGCTGTAATCCCCGGAGTGCTGGTCGCTGTTGCGGATGACGGCGCACAGGGGGGCGCCGCAGGTTTTGCCCTCCAGCAGTCCGGAGAGAATTTCCGGCACGTCCCCCTCCTTCCGGGCGGTAGACAGAGGATTTTTCCCCGGCTTGCGCCGGTCCAGAAAGCGCTGGAGCTCCTCCAGGTCGATGGCCTCCCCGGCGGGCAGGCCGTCGATGTTCACCCCGATGGCCGTCCCGTGAGACTGGCCGAAGACGGACACCTTTAAAATTTTTCCAAACTCAGAGGACATCAAATTCCCCTCCCAACCGCTTATATTCCTCCCAGAACGTGGGGTAAGATTTGTTCACCGCCTCCGCCCCTAAGATAGTCACAGGGCCGGTGCAGCGGGTGGCGGCGATGGCCGCCGCCATGACAATCCGGTGGTCGTTGGCCCCGTCCACCGTGCCGCCCTTCAAAAAGCGGGTCCCGGGGATGGCCAGC
>JAAWLY010000081.1 GCA_022798155.1 Lawsonibacter sp.
GGTCCGGGCCGACCACATGGGCATGCTGGCCACCGCCATCAACGCCCTGGCCGTGGCCGACGTGCTGGAGCAGAAGGGGGTGGAGGTCCGGGTGCAGACGGCCATCGTCATGCAGGCCATGGCCGAGCCCTACATCCGCTCCAAGGCCATCCGCCACCTGGAGAAGGGCCGGGTGGTCATCTTCGGCTGCGGCACGGGCAACCCCTTCTTCTCCACCGACACCGCCGCCGTGCTGCGGGCCGCCGAGATCGACGCGGACGTGATCCTGCTGGCCAAGAACATCGACGGGGTCTACTCCGCCGACCCCAAGCTGGACCCCACTGCCACCAAATATGACGCCATCTCCTATGACGACGTGCTCTCCCAGCACCTGAAGGTGATGGACTCCACCGCCACCTCCCTGTCCATGGACAACAAGATTCCCGTCCTGCTCTTTGCCCTGAAAGACCCGGAGAACATCTACCGGGCGGTGATGGGCGAGACCATCGGAACCATTGTAGGATAAAAAAGAAAGGAAGTACCAGCCATGAGTCCTGAGATTGTAAGCTATGACGAGAGAATGCAGAAAACCATCGAGGTGGTCAAGTCCAATTTTGCCGCCGTTCGGGCGGGCCGGGCAAACGCCGGCGTGCTGGACCGGATCACGGTGGAGTACTACGGCGCCCCCACCCCCCTGAACCAGGTGGCCAACATCGGCTCCCCCGACCCCCGCACCCTGACCATCCAGCCCTACGACATGTCCCTGCTCAAGGCCATTGAAAAGGCCATCCAGACCTCTGATTTGGGCATCAACCCCCAGAACGACGGCCGGATGATCCGTCTGGCCTTCCCCCAGCTCACCGAGGAGCGCCGGAAAGACCTGACCAAGCAGGTGCGCAAGTACGGCGAGGAGGGCAAGGTGGCCCTGCGGAACATCCGCCGGGACGCCATGGACGACATCAAGAAAAAGACCAAGAAGTCTGAGCTCACCGAGGACGACCAGAAAAAGCTGGAGAAGGAGCTCCAGGATATGACCGACAAGCGGTGCAAGGACATCGACGAGCTGACCGCCAAGAAAGAGAAGGAGCTCATGGCGGTTTAAATATCCAAAACGGGCCGGCGCCCCAGCCGGCCCGTTTCCCGGTATGAACAAAACAAAAAGGAGCGACCGCCATGGCCCTCTTCTCGAAAAAAACCGATACGGCGCAGCCAGCGGTGGACTTTGCCCGGCTGCCCCGGCACATCGCCATCATCATGGACGGCAACGGCCGCTGGGCCAAGAAGCGCAGTCTGCCCAGAACGGCGGGCCACGCCGCCGGGGCGGAGACCTTCCGCGCCATTGCCACCTACTGCAAGGACATCGGGCTGGACTACCTGACGGTGTACGCCTTCTCCTCGGAGAACTGGAAGCGGCCGGAGGAGGAGGTATCCGCCATCATGGTGCTTTTGAAAAAGTACCTGCTGGAGGCCATCGGCCGGATGGAGCGGGACAAGGTGAAGATGGAGTTTTTCGGCGACCTGTCCCCCCTGACGCCGGAGCTGCGCCAGCTGTGTGAGCGCACCCGGGAGATTTCCCGGCACTACGAGGGCTGTCAGGTGAACATCTGCCTGAACTACGGCGGCCGGGACGAGCTGGTCCGGGCGGCGAAGGCCTTTGCCCTGGACTGTGTGGAGGGCAAAGCCGACCCCAACCATCTCAGCGCGGAGGAGCTCGGGGGGTATCTCTACTCCAAAGGAATCCCTGACCCCGATTTGATCATCCGCACCAGCGGAGAGCTGCGGCTGTCCAACTTCCTGCTGTGGCAGGCGGCCTACTCCGAGTTCTATATCACCGACGTGCTGTGGCCCGACTTTTCCAAAGAGGAGCTCCACCGGGCCATCGCGGCCTATCAGAGCCGGGATCGCCGGTTTGGAGGTGTGTAAGCTTGGTAACACGAATCATCGTAGGCCTGGCCCTGGGGCCGGCCTTTCTGGCGGCGCTGTACTTCCTGCCTCCCATCGCTCTGGCGGTGGTGGTAGCCTTTATTGCGGGGACAGCCTCCTTTGAGCTGCTGCGGGCCACAAAGGCGGCGGACCACAGGGGCATGTACATCTTTACTGCCGCCGCCGCCGCGCTGATCCCTCTGGGCTATGGCCTGGGCTGTAGCGGCTGGACCGTCCGGGAGGTGACCATCCCGCTGGCAGTGGCTCTGTGCCTCCCCGCTCTGGGGTGGTACGGGACGGAGCGGGAGGTCCGCTTTGAGCACATCATTATGTGCCTTTTCGGCGGGGTTGGCCTCCCCCTGTTCCTGTCCGCCCTGGTTCAGCTCAAGGAGCTGGACAACGGACAGTTTTATGTCCTTCTCCCGGTGATCTGTTCCTTTACCACCGATATCGGGGCCTATTTCTTCGGGGTTTTCCTGGGAAAACACCGGGGCATTACCCAGGTCAGCCCCAACAAGTCCCTGGAGGGCTTCATCGGCGGCATCCTCACCGGCTGCCTGTGTATGCTGCTCTACGGCTGGCTGGTGGGGCGCTTCGGCGGGATTGCCGTGAAGCTGCCCGTCATGGCGTGGTACGGCCTGCTGGGCAGCGCCGTCACTGAGATTGGCGATTTGTTTTTCTCCTTGATTAAGCGCCAGTGCGGTGTGAAGGACTACGGCAGCCTTCTGCCCGGCCACGGCGGGATGCTGGACCGCTTCGACTCCACTATCTTCGCCGCTCCCACGCTGCTGCTGCTGGTGGAGATTCTGCCGGCGTTTTAGCTCTGCCGTCCCCCGCGGGGCAAAGCCTCCTTTGACAAAGGAGGTGGCGGGCCAAAAGCCAGACGGAGGATTGTATTTTGCGCAGCGAAACGTATAGAATAAACTGGGTTTGCTTCGCACAGTTTGGCTTCGCCAAAATACAATCTCCACCGCCCTGCGGGCGTCTAATCAGAAAGGAACATACCATGAGCAAAAAAGTGACAATTTTAGGTTCCACCGGCTCCATTGGGCGGCAGTCATTGGACGTGATTGCCGCCTGCGGCATGGAGGCGGCGGCGCTGGCGGCCAACTCCAGTGTCGAGCGGATGGAGGAGCAGGCCCGGCAGTTCAAGCCGGCCATCGCCGCCCTGGCGGATGAGAAAGCCGCCGCTGACCTGCGGGTACGGCTGGCGGACACCAATGTCCACGTCCTGGGCGGCCTGGAGGGCGTGCTGGAAGCGGCCGCCTTCCCCGGCGCTGACACGGCCATCGCCGCCCTGGTGGGCATGGCGGGGCTGCGGCCCACCCTGACCGCTGTTCGGGAGGGCAAGCGGGTGTGTCTGGCCAACAAGGAGACCATGGTGTGCGCCGGGCCGCTGGTGCTGGAGGAGGCCAAAGACTACGGGGCGAAGATCTATCCCGTGGACTCGGAGCACTCGGCCATTTTCCAGTGCCTGGAGCGCAACCGGGACCGGGGGGAGGTACGCCGGCTGATTCTCACCTGTTCCGGCGGGCCCTTTTACGGCAGAAAGCGGGAGGAACTGGCTGACGTAACCGTTGCCGATGCCTTGAGGCACCCCAGCTGGTCCATGGGGGCCAAGATCACCGTGGACTCGGCCACCCTGATGAACAAGGGGCTGGAGGTCATGGAGGCCATGCACCTGTTCCAGATGCCGGCGGAAAAAATTTCCATTTTGGTCCACCGGGAGAGTATGATCCACTCCCTGGTGGAATACTGTGATAATGCCATCCTGGCCCAGATGGGGGCGCCGGATATGCGCCTGCCCATCCAGTACGCCCTGACCTACCCCAAACGGGTGCCCGGTCCCGCCGCGCCGCTGGACTTGTGGAGCTGCGGCGGGCTCACCTTCGGCGCACCCGATCTGGAGGCCTTCCCCTGTCTGGCCCTGGCCCTGGAGGCGGCCAAAACCGGCGGCACCGCCGGGTCAATCCTCAACGGGGCCAACGAGGAGGCGGTGGGCCAGTTCCTGGCGGGGAAAATCGGCTTTTTGGAGATTCCCGCCAAGGTGGAGAAGGCCCTGTCCCAGATCAAGGCGGTCCAGAACCCCGGTATGCAGGACATTCTGGACGCCGATGCCGCCGCCCGGGAGGCGGTTATGTAGGGGCGGATATCATCCGTCCGCGTGATATACCGGCGCATTGTGAAAACGGGCGGACAATGTCCGCCCCTGCGCCCAATCCTGCAAGAGGCAGGAAATTGGGCAGACAACCCGTTTTTTGGAGGTCCCTGTTCTATGCTTTATATCATCATTGCCATTCTGATTTTCGGTATCCTGGTGGCCACCCACGAGCTGGGGCACTTTGTTGCCGCCAAGCTGTCGGGGGTAAAGGTGAACGAGTTCGCCGTGGGTATGGGCCCGGCCATCTGGCAGAGCCAGAGGAAGTCTGAGGCGCCCTGGGAGGAGGACGGAACGATATACAGCCTGCGTCTGCTGCCCATCGGCGGCTTCTGCGCCCTGGAGGGAGAGGACGACGACGGCTCCGCCGACCCCCGCTCCTTTGGCCGGGCGACCTGGTGGAAGCAGGTTATCATTCTGTGCGCCGGGGCGGCCATGAACTTCCTCACCGGACTGGTGCTGCTGGTGGTGCTCTACGCCCCCGCCCAGGGCTTTGTAACGGAGGTCTACGGCGGGCCCATCGACGGCTACGGCACCGAGAACTGCGGCCTGCTGGCGGGGGACCGGTTCCTGTCGGTGGACGGCCACCGGGTGCTGGTCTACGGCAACGCCCGCTTCTTCCTGAACCGGGCGGGGGAGACGCTGGACTTTGTGGTGGAGCGAAACGGGGAGCGGGTGGCGCTAAAGGACGTCTACCTGCCCTATCAGGAGCGCACCGATGAAAACGGGACCTTTACCCGTCTGCGGGGGCTGAGCATGGCGGCGGCGGCGGAGCCTGCCGGGCCGCTTGACAAGCTGGCTTACGCCTGGGACAGCGCCCTCGACCTGGTGCGCACGGTGTGGATCAGCCTGGGCGACCTGGTTACCGGGGCGGTGGGACTGCGGGAGCTGTCCGGCCCGGTGGGCATTGTGGACATGATGGGCCAGGTGGGCAGCAGCCCGGAGCTGTCCCCTACTCCCCTGGCCGCGGCCCGGAACTTTGCCAACCTGGCCGCCCTGATTGCCGTCAACCTGGCGGTGATGAATCTGCTGCCCCTCCCCGCCCTGGACGGGGGACGGGTGTTCTTCCTGGTGCTGAACGGGGTGCTGTATGGCCTGTTCCGGAAGAAAATCTCCCCCAAGTACGAGGGATGGGTCCACATGGCCGGCATGGCGGCACTGATGTGCCTGATGCTGGCAGTGACACTCAGCGACGTAGGAAAACTCCTCGGATTTTAATCACCCCTCCCTCCGAAGCCGCGCCCGCAAGCGGCACGTTTATGTTTACGGGGACAATGATGTTAATTTTTATGTTTATGTTAACGTTAACCATTACGTTTATGCAGCTCTATTTGCACGGAAACGTACAACTAAGCAGGAAGATATTGGAAGTGATTGGCTATGACAAGACAAATTAACGTGGGGGGCGTCCCCATCGGCGGGGGCGCCCCCGTTACCATCCAGTCCATGACCAACACCCCCACCCAGGATGTGACGGCCACGGTAGACCAGATCAAAAAGCTGGCCGCCGCCGGGTGCGAGATCGTCCGGGTGGCGGTGCCCGACATGGAAGCCGCCCGGGCGGTGGGGAAGATCAAGGGGCAAAGCCCCATCCCCGTGGTGGTGGACATCCACTTCGACCACAAGCTGGCCCTGGAGGCCATCGCCGCCGGGGCCGACAAGGTGCGCATCAACCCGGGCAATATCGGCGGCGAGGACCGGGTAAAGGCGGTGGCGGAGGCCTGCCGCCAGAAAAGCATCCCCATCCGCATCGGGGTGAACGGCGGCTCCCTGGAGAAGCCCATTCTGGCAAAATACGGAAAAATCTGCCCGGAAGCCATGGTAGAATCGGCCTTTGGACACATCAGGCTGCTGAACAAATTTGACTTTGACGATATTTGCGTGTCGCTGAAGTCCTCCAGCGTGCCCATTACCATGAAAGCCTATCAGCTGATGGGGCAAGAGAGCGATTACCCTTTACATATCGGCGTTACCGAGGCGGGGACCGTGCGGATGGGCACCCTCAAGTCCGCCGTGGGCATCGGGGGCCTGCTGGCTCTGGGGGTGGGGGACACCATGCGGGTGTCCCTGTCCGCCGACCCGGTGGAGGAGGTCTACGCCGCCCGGGAGATTTTGAAGGCGGCCGGGGTCCGGAAGGAGGGCCCGGAGCTGGTGAGCTGTCCCACCTGCGGCCGGACGAAAATCGATCTGATCGCCCTGGCCAACCAGGTAGAGGAGCGGCTGAAAACCGTGGACAAGCCCATCACCGTGGCCGTTATGGGCTGTGCCGTCAACGGCCCCGGGGAGGCCTCCGCCGCCGACTGCGGCATCGCCGGGGGAATCGGCGAGGGCCTGCTGTTCCGGAAGGGAAGCATAGTACGAAAAGTCCCTCAGGACCAGCTGGTGGACGCGCTGTTCCAGCTGATTGAGACGCTATGAAACGGGAGCTGCCCAAGGAGACCTTTGCCCGGCGGCTGGTGCGCCGGTTCCCGGAGTTTCAGCGGGCGTACCAGGACCACCTGAGAGGGTACGGCGAACTGGTGGGCCACGTCTTTTTCGGGGATACGCTGAACGCGGTCCTCTTTTCGCAGCTGGAGACCAACGAGGATCCAGGAATGATCCGTCAATATATCGACTTTGTGGAGGATATGTACGCCAACGGCGACGGCGATGTGCGGAACATTGTGGAGGTCACCATTCTGGAGCGCCTGGGAGACGAAGAGGCAGTGCTGCGCAACGCCTTTTCCTATTTTTCTGAGGAACTGATGCTGGCCTCCCAGTCCGTTGAGAGGGACTGGGGCCGCCGGGAGATCTGCATCTGGCATAAAAACGGCCGGACCCTGTACGACTGGGACTGGCCGTCCAAACCGAACATATGAACAGGAGAACGACTGAATGTCCCAAAAGATACCGTTTTTACAGATGTTTGCCGCCCTGCGCCAGTGGACCGAGCTGGCCAACGGGGTGGAGGGGTGGCGGATCGTGTCCGCCGCCATTGACAAGGCCAGCCGCAGCGCCAAAATCACCGTGGAGGGGGCGGCGGGAGCCGGTCCCAACCTGATTGTCCAGGCGGAGGAGGCAGTGGCCCGGGCCTATCAGCTCAGCAGCGTGAAGATTCTGATGGAGGAACCGCAGAAAAAAACAGTAAACCAAGACAAAAAAGAGGCTTACAATACACAGAGCGCGCCGGAGGGAGAATCCGCAAAACCCTTGGAGCACAGTGGATTTGGGGAGCGGACGGACAGAGAAAAAAATGTAAAACAAGACAATAAACAGGTTGACGATGCCTTTGCCCGCACCCAGGCCATCCGCCAGGCGGCGCTGCGGAATGTCCAGCGTGCCGCGCCGCCCCAGAAGGACAAAAAGCCCCAGGGCAAGGCCATTTTCGGCCGGGCCATCACCAAGGCCCCCACCCCCATCGGCGAGCTGGAGCTGGACATGGGCACGGTGGTGGTGGAGGGGGACGTGTTCGCCATCGAGAACCGGGAGCTGAAAAAGCGGGGAGCCTGGGTGGTGGCCTTCGACATGACCGATTACACCGGCTCCATCCGGGTGAACAAGTTCTTTCCCGGCGACGAGGGCAAGCCCCTGGTGGACGGCATTAAAAAGGGGATGCACATTAAGGTGCAGGGCCGGCTGAACATGGACCGGTTCTATGGCGACATGGTGCTGGAGCCGGTGGCTGTCGCCGCGGCGGAGAAGAAGATGAAGGAGGATACCGCCCCGGAGAAGCGGGTGGAGCTCCACCTCCACACCACCATGTCCTCCATGGACGCCCTCACCAGCGTGGGGCCCAAGCTGGGCCCGGACAAAAACGTGGTGAAGCGGGCGGAGGCCTGGGGCCACCCGGCCATCGCCATCACCGACCACGGGGTGGCCCAGTCCTTCCCCGACGCCTGGCACTCCGCCAAAAAGATTAAGATTTTGTACGGGGTGGAGGCCTACTTTGTCAACGATGTGGACGACCGGGTGGCCGTCCACGGGGCGGCGGAGGGCCCCTTCCACCAGGAGATCGTCTGCTTCGACATCGAGACCACCGGGTTGAACCGCAAGTACGAGGTCATCATCGAGATCGGCGCGGTGGTGCTGAAAAACGGGGAGATCACCGATACCTTCAACACCTTTGTCTCCCCGGGGCGGATTCTTAACCCGGAGATTATCCGTCTCACCGGCATCACCGACGAGATGCTGGTGGGGGCCCCCTCCCAGGAGGAGGCCCTGCGGGCCTTTCTGGATTTCGCCGGGGACCGGCCCCTGGCCGCCCACAACGCCGACTTCGACATGGGCTTTATCGCCGCCGGCTGCCGGAAATACGGCATCCCCTTTGAAAATCCCTCGGTGGACAGCTTGATTCTGGCCCAGAACCTGCTGCCCGAGCTGGGCAAGTATAAGCTGGACATTGTGGCGGAGCACCTGCGCCTGCCCGCCTTCAACCACCACCGGGCCAGCGACGACGCGGCCACCGTGGCCTATATGCTGCCCCACTTCTTCCAGATGCTGGAGGAGCTGGGCTACCACAGCCTGTCGGAGATCAATCCCTACATGCGCACCATCCGGGGGAAGGGCAGAGCCAAGCGCCGGCCCAAACATCTCATCGTGCTGGCCAAGAACCAGACCGGGCTGCGCAACCTGTACAAGCTGGTGTCCCTGTCCCACCTGGAGCACTTCAAGCGCTACCCCATCATGCCCAAATCCCTCATCGACGCCAACCGGGAGGGGCTGATTCTGGGCTCCGCCTGCGAGGCGGGGGAGCTGTTCCAGGCGCTGGCCGACGGCCGGGGCTGGGAGGAGCTGAAGCGCATCGCCTCCTGGTACGACTACCTGGAGATCCAGCCCATCTGCAACAACATGTTCATGCTCCGCAAGGGGATGGTCCGCTCGGAGGAGGAGCTGCGGGACTTCAACCGGGACATCGTCCGCCTGGGGGAGGAGCTGGGCAAGCCGGTGTGTGCCACCGGGGACGTCCACTTCCTGGACCCGGAGGACGAAATTTACCGCCATATTCTGCTGGCCTCCAAGGGCTTTGAGGACGCGGACGAGGAGCTGCCCATCTACTTCAAGACCACCGACGAGATGCTGAGGGAGTTTGCCTACCTGGGGAAGGAGAAGGCCCACGAGGTGGTGGT
>JAAWLY010000082.1 GCA_022798155.1 Lawsonibacter sp.
CATAGACTACGCCGAGGACTACAACAAGGCGAGCGAGGCGATCAGCAGCATGATTGATGGCTACAACAGCATTATCTGATGATTCCGGAAGGAGCGATTACAATATGAAATTAGCCAACGCCCTGTCTCAGCGCTCAGAGCTGCAAACCCGTATCCGCCAGCTGGAGAGCCGGCTGAACAACAACGCCCAGGTCCAGGAGGGAGAGACCCCCGCCGAGGACCCCATGGAGTTGCTGAAGGAGTTGGAGGCGGACTATGCCCGGCTGGAGGAGCTGATTTCCGCCATCAACCGCACCAACAATTCCACCCAGGCGGGGGAGGAGGCCACCCTGTCCGATTTGCTGGCCCGGCGGGACTGCCTGAAGGGCAAGCTATCCACCCTGCGCGGTTTTCTGGACAATGCCAGCGCCCTGGTCCGCCGCCACAGCGTCAGCGAGATTAAGGTAAAGAGTACTGTCGATGTCCGTCAGCTGCAAAAGCAGGTGGATGGGCTGTCCCGGGAACTGCGGGAGCTGGAGGAGACCATCCAGGAAAAGAACTGGACTACCGAGCTGATAGAGCGGTAATCCAAAAAATTTGGTTGCGGGAAAGGCGGATGTCAAACCCTCATGCGCCGGGGTCAACAGGCGCACTGTATGGGAGCGGGCGGGATCTCGCTTAGCTGGGTCCGAATCCCGGCTTATTCTCAGGTCCGTTACCGTTATACCGGTACGCTTACGCTTTTCGGAGCACTTATTATCATTACCAGACGTCGATTTCACGCGGGCGGGTTTGGGGAAATAAAAAAGCGCGGCCGGAACTCCGGCCGCGCTTAATCTTTGAACACAAACAGCTTGTAAAGGGGAATGTTGAGGGCTTCCGCAATATCCATCAGGTTCTGCTCAGAGCTGTCATTGCATACTTTGGTTTTCGTTGTTTGCCTCGTCCACAGTCTTTTGCGTTTTGTACTATTACGGCGGAGGGGCGGGATACAGCGAAAAGACATTTGACTTTTTCACAAATATCATGTACCCTTGGAGGTGGAAAAGAAATCAACTGTAAAGGAATTGACTATGAAGACAGTTACCATTTATACCGACGGGGCCTGCTCCGGCAACCCCGGCCCCGGGGGCTGGGGGGCCATCCTGATGTATGGCGCTCACAAAAAGGAGTTGTCCGGGGGAGAGGCCCAGACCACCAACAACCGCATGGAGCTCACCGGCGTCATCGCCGCCCTGGAGGCGCTGAAAGAGCCCTGTGTGGTAGAGCTGTACTCTGACAGTAAGTACGTCATCGACGGGCTGGGCAAGGGCTGGGCCAAGGGCTGGCGGGCGAGAGGCTGGGTCAAGTCGGACAAAAAGCCCGCCCTGAACCCCGATCTGTGGGGACGTCTGCTGGATTTGTGCGACAAGCACACCGTTAATCTCCACTGGGTGAAGGGCCACGCGGAAAACCAGTTCAACAACCGCTGTGACCAGCTGGCGGTGGCGGAGAGCCAGAAATATAAATAGGCACAGGACTCTACTTGTCCTGTGCCTGATTCTTTTTCTTCCGATAGCAGATGTCCCGGTTGCCGCAGGTGGCGCATCCACGGCCGCACCCCCGCTTACTGCCGTAGTCGTTGTACAGCAAAATGGCGATAGGAATGCCGATGACCGCCACGGCGAACAGCCCAATGGCGAAATATTCCATAGCCGTCTCCTCTCCCGGCGCAAGCCGTTCTGATTGTAATCCTATTGTAACAGAAACCCGTCTGAAAAAACAAGGGGTGGGCTTGCCTTTTCCGGAAAAACAAGTTACAATCATTTGTACATGCCATGGTAGGGGCGGCTATCAGCCGCCCGCAGACGCGCATGATTTAAGTAAGAAGGTGAAGCCGTGTTTGAGAATTTGCTGTATCTGCTCCGGCGAAACGGCTTAAAGGTGTCCCTCACCGAGTGGATGGCACTGATGGAGGGGCTGGGAAAGAATCTCCACAACGCCAGCTTCACCGGCTTCTATCATCTGTGCCGCTGTCTGCTGGTGAAGAGCGAGGCCGACTTCGACGCCTTCGACCGCACCTTTTTGGAGTATTTCAAGGACGTCCCCTTCCAGCAGGAGGTGTCCAAGGAGTTATTAGACTGGCTGAATAAACCAGAAGTATTGTCCGACTACGCCAACTGGGACGAGATACAGGCCCTGAAAAACCTGGGTCTGACAGAGGAAGAAATTGAAAAAATGCTTCAGGAGCGGATGCAGGAGCAAGATGAGGAGCACAACGGGGGAAACTACTGGGTGGGAACCCACGGGATGTCGGTCTTTGGCAACTCCGGGCTGTCCCCCAAGGGCATCCGGGTGGGCGGACAGTCCATGCACCGCCGGGCTTTCCGGGTGGCGGGGGAGCGGAAGTTCCGGGATTTCCGCCGGGACAACACCCTGGACACCCGCCAATTCCAGGTAGCCCTGCGCCATCTGCGGCAGTACTCCGGTCTGGTGGATCTGCCCCCCACCGAGTTCGACGTGGATAACACCATCAAAGACACCGCCGGCAACGGCGGCGTGTTGAAGGTGCGCTATAAGCGCCCTCGGGAGAACACCGTCAAAGTGCTTCTGCTCATGGACTCCGGTGGGTCCATGGACTACTACGCCCAGCTGTGCTCCGCCCTGTTCCAGGCGGTGAGCAAATCGGGGCACTTTAAGGATTTGAAGGTCTACTACTTCCACAACTGCCCCTACGCCCGGCTGTACAGCGACCCCACCCTGATGTCCCGGAACAGCGTGCCCACCGACTGGGTGCTGTCCAACCTCCCCGGGGACTACAAGCTGATTCTGGTGGGGGACGCCCAGATGGCCCCCTATGAGCTGATGAGCTACTACGGGGGGAACCGGTATTCCGAAACGCCCCAGTGCGGCATGGACTGGCTGCGGCTGCTGAAGGGCCGGTTCCGGCATACAGTGTGGCTCAATCCCAGCCGCCGCCCCGATTGGGGGGCCTACTGGTCCCAGACCTACGACGCCATCGCCCAGGAGTTCCCCATGTTTCCCCTCACTGTGGACGGCCTGGAGGAGGGCATGAAAAAGCTGCTGACGCGATAGACGGATATTTCCCAAGGAGGAATACTATGGAAATCAAACAAGTAAAGGGAAATACCTGGGTAATTGAGGCCAACCAGCTGATCCCTTTTTACAAATTGGACAGCGGGCACTGCGTTCTGCTGGACACCGGCCTGCTGGAGGAACGGGAGGGGCTGGAGGAGGCTCTTAGGTCCGCCGGCCTGACGCCAGCGGGGGTGCTGTGCTCCCACGCCCATGTGGATCACTGCGCCAACAACGGATATTTCCAGGAGAAGTACGGCACAAAGATTGCCCTCACCGCTCCGGAGGCGGGGATGTGTTCCTCCCTCCTCACCTTAAAGTGCTATTTCCTCACCCTGTCCCCGGGGACGGTGGAGCGGGAGTCCTCCTGTATGATCCATACCCCCGACGTGATCATCCCCCCGGAGGACGGCCCTTTCTCCTTCTGCGGGGCGCAGTTTCGGATCATTCACACCCCGGGCCACTCCGCCGGGCATATCTGCACCATTACCCCGGACAACGTGTGCTATACCGCCGACGCCCTCCTCAGTGCTGAGCTGATGAGCGCCAAGCTGCCTTACAATCTCAGCCAGCGCTTGGCCATGGACAGCCGGAAGAAGCTGCAGGGGCTGAACTGCGATTGCTATATTATGGCACATCGGGGGCTCTGTCCGGGGGCGGAGATTGACAGCCTGATTGACGCCAACCAGGCCCTCATCCGCCGCCGGGCGGAGGAGATTCTCTCCTTGGTGGAACGGCCCATGACCGCCAGCCAGATCGACGAGGCGGCCTGCACCCTCTACCAGCTCTTCACCCACAAGCCCCACCGTTCTCTGCGCTTCGAGCGCAACGTCCGATTCTTTATCGAGTACCTAGTGGATGCCGGCCGGCTGGCGGAGGGGTGTCAAAACGGGGCCACTTACTACGTCAGGGCGGAAAATTCCTGAATTTTTATGGAAACCTCTTGCAATCCATTTTGAATTGTGGTATGCTTTTCTTTACTTCCGGGTTTTCCGAGTAAAATCGTAAATTTATGGCCCCTGGGCCTTGAAAGGAACGAGTAATTATGCTGAATCTGATTCTTACCATTGTCCAGGTCCTGTGCGGCCTGGCCGTCATCGCCGTGGTTATGCTCCAGTCCGGCAAGAGCGCCGGCCTGTCCGGGGCCATCGCCGGCGGCGCTGACACCTTCCTGTCCAAGAACAAGGCCAAGAGCCTGGACGCCAAGCTGGCCCGGTGGACCAAGTGGGTTGCCATCCTCTGGATTGTCATTACCCTGGTGCTCAGCCTCATCTGATTGTAACGCAGTAAGCCCCCGCCATACGGCGGGGGCTTTTTATCTCTTAACAACAGACGCCCCGCCCTGACAGCGGGGCATCTTGTTTTATTTCATCTCGTGGCTGTTGAGCAGGGCATGTTTGATATCCCACAGCTCCTGGGACAGGTCCACATAGTAGTTGTGGGGGTTCTCGAAGCGCTTTACCTCGTCCCACAGGGAATCCACCTGCCGCTGGCAGTAGGCCCGGCTGGTCTGGAGGTCGGGCACCTGATACACCAGCTCGCCTCCGCGGAAGATAGGCATCATCAGCTCCCGGACCTCAATGCCGGTGTATACCTTCCGCTTCCAGGTGGCGTCCGGGTCGAAAAGCTCCAAGGGCTGGGAGAAGTCGAACTCCTCGTCGTGGAGGCAGATCAGATCGGCTTCCGCCTTGCCGGTGTCCTTGGAGAAGATGCGGTAAATTTTCTTAAAGTGGGGGGTGGTAATCTTAGCGGCATTCTCACTGATCTTGATTTTGGGGATAATGGTGCCGTCGTCAGCCTCGATGGCGGCCAGCTTGTATACCCCGCCGAACACCGGCTCAGAGCGGGAGGTAATCAGCCGCTCGCCCACGCCAAAGGAGTCGATGCGGGCCCCCTGACGCACCAGGTCCCGGATAATATACTCGTCCAGGGCGTTGGAGGCTACGATCTTGCACTCAGTAAAGCCCGCCGCGTCCAGCATCTCCCGGGCCTTTTGAGACAGGTAGGTCAAATCGCCGGAGTCCAGCCGGATGCCGCACTTGGTGATGCCCCTGGGCACCAGCACCTCGCGGAAGGCCTTGATGGCATTGGGTACGCCGGAGTGGAGGACGTTGTAGGTGTCTACCAGCAGGGTGGCGTTGGTGGGGTAGAGCTCACAGTAGGTCTTAAAGGCGGTGTACTCGTCGGGGAACATCTGCACCCAGGAGTGGGCCATGGTGCCGGTGGCGGGGGAGCCGTAGCGCTGGTCGGCCATGGTGCAGGCGGTGGCGGCGCAGCCGGCGATGTAGCTGGCCCGGGCCCCCAGCAGGGCGCCGTCCGCCCCCTGGGCCCGGCGAGAGCCGAACTCTGCCACAGGCCGGCCTTCAGCGGCCCGGACGATGCGGTTGGACTTGGTGGCGATCAGGCTTTGGTGGTTTAGGGTGAGGAGAATGAAGGTCTCCACAAACTGGGCCTGGATGGCGGGGGCCCGGACGGTGAGGATGGGCTCGTTGGGGAAAACCGGGGTGCCCTCGGGGACAGCCCAGATGTCGCCGGTAAACTTGAAGTCCTTTAAAAACTCTAAAAATTCCTCACTGAAGCAGCCCTTGGTGCGCAGGTAGTCGATGTCCTCCTCATCGAAGCACAGCTCCTGGATATACTCCACCACCTGGGCCAGGCCGGCGGCGATGGCAAAGCCCCCCTTGTCGGGGACAGAGCGGTAGAACACGTCGAAGTAGCAGATGCGGTTTTGCAGGCCAGTCTGGAAATAGCCGTTGGCCATGGTCAGCTCGTAGAAGTCGCAGAGCATGGTCAGGTTTGTCTTTGCTTTCATCAGGAAAGCCTCCTTGTGTCGGGGTGACAAGACACCCCCTCGTTAGCCTTATTATACTCGACTTGGAGAAAAAAGCAAGAGCTTAGTGAAACCAAAAGGCAATGGTTCGTGATATGATAAATGAAAGCGGCTTTCAATCCCAGATGAGGAGTTCAGTTATGCGGGAAGAAACAATACTGCGAAAAATACAGTCCGGCGACCCCGCCGGGCTGGAGGCACTGATGGAGCGGTATCTTCCCTACGTCTCCGCCGTGGTGTGGAACATTCTGCGCAGTTCCATGCCCCGGGAGGACGGGGAGGAGGTGGTCTCCGACGTGTTTCTGGCGGCCTGGCAGCAGGGGTCGGACCTGTGTCCAGGCTCGGTGAAGGCCTGGCTGGGGGCGGTGGCCCGGAACAAGGCCAAGAACCGCCTGCGGAAGCTGGGCCGGGAGCTGCCCCTGGAGGAGGACGCCCTGGAGGTCCCGGGCCCGGACGACCCGCCGGGGGAGTACGAGCGGGCGGTGGAGCGGCAGCTGGTGCGTCAGGCGGTGGACTCCCTGCCAGGCCCGGACCGGGAGGTATTTCTCCGCCACTACTACTACGCCCAGACGGTGGCGGAGATCGCGGAGTGGATGGACCTCAACCAGTCCACAGTGAAAACCAAGCTCCGGCGGGGCCGGATGAAGCTGAAAGAGATACTGACAAAGGAGGGGTTTCCCAGTGAAGCGTAACATTTCTGACCTGCTGGACCAATACCCGGCGGAGGACTTCGACCTGGACGGGAAGACCCCCTATTCCAAGTCGAAAATAAAGGAGATCACAATGAATACTGTGAAAATGGACCGTCCGGTTAAAAAATTCAAGCCCGCCCGCCTGCTCATCGCGGCAGCGGCGGCGGCAGCCCTGTCTGTGTCCGCCCTGGCGGCGGGACAGCTCTTCGGGGCGGGGGACCTGTTCCAGGATTTCTTCCAGCCGGAGGACGGGGCCCTGTCCCAGAGCCAGGTGGACGCCATGAACCAGTTGGGCCAGGTGCTCTTTGGGGAGGAGGGCGGCCCCGCCCCCGCCCCCGCCACCAGCAACGGGGCAACCATCACCCCCATCGCGGCCATCGCGGACGAGAACGTCTACTATCTCCGCCTGCGGGTGGAGGCCCCGGCGGGTACCGCCCTGCCCGACCTGGACGAAGAGCACTGGTACCAGTTCTTTGATTCGGGAAATTACAACGAGAGCGGCCTCACCCTGGAGCCCGCGGAGGGGGCCTACCCCGATCACGCCTATGGGGTAACGGAGGCTTTCACCGTTCTGCCCGACGACGAGCCCAACGACAACCGGAAGGAGTTTGTCATCACCTTTACCAACCACAGCCAAAACGGCATCGCTCTGAACGACGGGGTGTCCAAGGTCCTCACCATTCACGGCCTTTGGATCCAGGACAAGTACAAGGGGTACACCCCCGTCTTTACCGGGGAGTTCCAGTTTGACATCGGCCTGAACTTCCAGTCCCAGACCGTGGATCTGGACGCCAAAGGCGTGTCCTGGACGGACGAGGCGCTGGACTTCACCAATACTCTGGAGTATTTGACCCTGTCTCCCCTGAGCCTGTCCTACTGCTACCACACCACCCTGCCCGACAACAAGTACTTCGGCCCCGCCGTCTCCATCTCTATCGTGCTGAAGGACGGCACCGAATTTGTCCCCGGCTATGACACCACCCAGGAGCTCCTCGACTATCTGCAAGGCTACTACAACATGGGTCCGGAGGACATCCTCCCCCTGTCCGGCGGACCCGGTCCGGACACCGAGGGCTTCTTCCCCTTTGACGAGCCCTTGGATCTGAGCCAGGTGGACTATGTGGCCTTCGGCGACGTGAAGATTCCGGTCAGCGTGGAATAATTTTCTGCTCCAGGGACATACTGAACCTACCGATTTTCAAGGAGGGTTCATCATGTCCAACAAAACCGACGCCTTTCTCCACAGCCAGACCCGGGAAAACCTGATGCGGGCCTTCGCCGGGGAGAGCCAGGCCCGAAACCGCTACACCATCGCCGCCGGGGTGGCCAACAAGGCGGGGCTGGCCGTCATCCAGGGAGTATTCCTGTTCACCGCCGACCAGGAGCGGGTCCACGCCAAGCAGTTCTACGCCGCCCTGGAGGACTGCGCCGGCCAGACCGTCAAGGTGGACGGCACCTACCCGGTGGACATCTACTCCGGGATGCTGGACTACCTCCGGGCCGCCCAGCACAACGAGTATCAGGAGTGGGAGCACGACTACGACCACTTCGCCAAAACCGCTATGAGCGAGGGCTTCCCCCTGGTGGGCAAGCTCTTCGAGAACATCGCCCGGGTGGAGAAGACCCACGGGGACCGCTTCGGGAAGTTCGCCGACCTGATGGAGAAAAACCAGCTGTTCTTCTCTGAGGTTGAGGTCCAGTGGATGTGTCTGCACTGCGGCTTCACGGTGGAGGCCACCGCCGCTCCCGCCCACTGCCCCGTCTGCCGCCACCCTCAGGGCTACTTTGTCCGGGTGGAGCTGGCCCCCTGGTCCTGAAACGCATACGGCCCCGCCGGAGAAATGCCCGGCGGGGCTGCTGCGTGTTCAAAGAGAAAAGGATCCCTTTGACAGGGGGGCTTTTGGGTGGAGACTTGCGGATGGTACGCTATCCCCTGGGCCACTTCAGATCCCGGCCCAGGCCCAGGATATAGTCCGCGCTGACGCCATAGTGCTGGCAAAACTTCACCAAATTGTGGATTGACATTTCATGCTTACGCCGCTCATACTTTGCCCACTGTGAATAGCTGATGTCCAATTCTTTTGCTAGAGTACGCTGAGTGTCGTCTGCGTCAATACGAACGGCGACAATCCGGTCGATATAATCCATTTTTACCTCCTGCTGTCACATGTGATATTGACAGCATATGATAAAAATGCTATAATCACTCCGTTGCTGTCATATACGACTCAGGAGAACAAATAAAATGAAAGTTGAATCAAAAAAGGTAACAGTCACACTGCCGTTGGCGCTATATGAGGAGCTGGAAACGTTGGCGGCAAAAGGTGGGCACAAAGTGCCCAGTTATGTACGCTGGCTGATCTGGAAGCACCTCGCCGGACAGGACATCTCAGTTCCTCTTTTCCCTCTGAAATCAGAATAAAAAAACCGGCCTGGGATTTCTCCCAGGCCGGTCTGCGGTTTTACAGATTTAGCACTTCTCAAAGATGGTGGCAACGCCCATGCCGCCGCCGATGCACAGGGTGGCCAGGCCCTTCTTGGCCTCGTCCCGCTTGGCCATCTCGTGGAGCAGGGTGACGATGATCCG
>JAAWLY010000083.1 GCA_022798155.1 Lawsonibacter sp.
TAGACAATGCTGATTTTAATATAGGTTAAAGTCCTATTATGTTCAAACACTGAACATTGTGTATTGGGTAACTACAAAATAAGGACATAAAAAAAGCGCTACGACGAGAGTCTGGAGCAGCTGCGGCGGATCTTGAGATAGAACCTCCATGTAGGGGCGGATACCATCCGCCCGTCCCCGGTCGAATAGCCGTGGGCGCATGATATGCGCCCCTACAGGAGAATTCCTGAACAAAGGAGCGCACAGACAGATGAAAAAATTCCGCTTCTCACTGGAAACTGTTTTAGACTACAAGAATCAGGCTCTGGACGCCCTGCAGGCGGAACACGGCGCTATTCTGGCCCAGGTCCGGGCTCAGGAGGCGGTGGTAGACGGCCTGGAGGGGGAGCACAGCGCGGTGGACCAGGAGTTCACCCGGCGCAAGCTGGAGGGGCTGACCGTGGTAGACGCACTGAACTACGAGCAGTACCTGCGCGCCCTGGAGCGAGAGATTCAAACGGAGTACCGAAAGCTGGCCCTGCTGCGCCACCAGGAGGAGCAGAAGCGCACCCAGGTGGTAGAGGCCCGGAAGGAGACGGCCACCATCGAAAAGCTGAAGGAGCACAAGCTGGAGGACTACCGCAAGGCGGAGCAGAAGGATCAGGAGCAGCAGATAGAGGAGTTTGTCTCCACCACCCGGGCCATGGCGGCGATGGGTACATAACAAGGTGAGTTACACTTTTTTGTGTTTCTCAATATATTGGGTCACAGGAAGGAGGTGATTGCAATGAGCACGCCGCTTTCGTTCTGTGACATCAGCGCCCGGTATGGGCAGACGCCCGCCCCTCAGCAGACCATTGAGGAGCAGACCGGCTGGAACCCCAAGCAGCTCTTTCTGGACTACATGCGAAAGGTCCAGGACCAGAGGGAGAAAAACGCCAAGGAGGCGGAAGAGGACGCCCTGATGGCCATGGTCGACGCCATGAACGCTTCGGAGGAGGATAAGGGCAGGACCGAGCAGACCTTGACCGATTCCCTGGCAAAGGCCGGCAAAGCAATTGTGGACCAGAACACAGAGCTGATGCCGGACGGGACCAAACGGGTGACCTGGGTGGACCCCACCGCGACCCTGACGGTGCAGGTCCTGCTGTCCTGCCTGGGCGACCGGTTCAACCTTGAACAGGCCGACAAGATCCAGGAGAACCAGGAGCAGGCCAAAGAGGACCGGGAAGAGCGCCTGGAAGTCACAGAACAGCGCGACCCCAGCGAGACCAGCGCCCCCAATTTCATCGAAAAGGAGGTGTAACGAGACAGTGAATGTAACAGACCAGTGGATGCTGGAAAGGATGCAGCAGATGGCGGCCACCATGGCGGCGTCTGTGCCCCAGACCAGCCAGAACAGCGAGACCCCCAAGGCCGAGAAGGGCGACAGCTTCAAGGACATGATGGATAAGGCCAAGGACCAGAAGACCGAAGCCCCCAAGAAGGCTGAAACCCAGAAGAAGCCGGAGGCGGACCAAAAGGCCGACGCGCCCAAGGATGAGTTCCGCAAGGCGGAGATTGTCAAAAACCCGGACGGCACCACCACCGCGAAGATAGAGCTGACCGCGGCCCAGGCCGCCATGATCGCCGCCGGATACTCCCAGCTCCTGGTACAGGAGGACGGGACGGTGATGATCGCCACCGCCATCAATGAGGACGGACAGCCCATCCTCCCCGCTATCTACCTGGAGCAGTACGGGAAGAGCACCTTCACCCGGGAGTGGCCCTTTATTGAGAACGGCGACCAGTGGGTGATCGAGCCCAGCGAGGAGCTGGCCACCGCAGTGGAGGACCTGCTCCAGCAGATGGACGATCCCCGGTCGGTGAGCGACATCATGGACGCCCTGACGGCCAAATTCCAGGAGGTCCAGAGCCAGGCAAAGCCCCAGGTCGTAATCAGCGCCCCGGAGGCCGAGCAGTCTGGCGACCAGGACGAGGCCGATCTGGACGCCTCGGCGATGGCCGACAAGCCCCTGTTCAAGGACGTGAAGGCGGCCCCCGTCAAGGTGGGCGAGAACTTCCAGCTGGACACCCAGGAGCCCGACATGGACGCCAACCTGGCCGACGCCATCCGCTACGCGGCCCAGCAGGGCATGCGGCAGATGGAGATCAAGCTCAGCCCCGAGAATCTGGGCAGCCTGACCATCAAGGTGACCCAGGGCATCGACGGCAGCTTGCAGGTGGTGCTCCACGCCACCAACGCCAAGGCGGCCAATCTGTTGACCCAGCACCTGGACGGACTGAACACGGCCCTTCAGGGCTACAGCAGCCAGACCGAGGTCCGGGTAGAGGTCCAGCGCAGCGACAACAGCCAGCAGTCCGAGCAGCAGCAGTACCAGCAGGCCGACCCTGACGGCCACAACCGCCAGCAGCAGCAACAGCAGCGCCGGCAGGAGGCAAGCCGCAGTGAGGATTTCCTCCAGCGCCTGCGCCTGGGGCTGTACAGCTTGGAAGACGTGATTTAACACGCAGGAGGTGAAACAAAATGGCGGATTCCGCAATTGACGGCATTTTTGACTTGACCAAACGGTATTCCAATTACGATACCAAAGGCACCACCAACACCGACTACGACCCCACAATAAACTATTGGGGCGAGAAGGAGAAGTACGACCAGCTCTATGAGGACAAATCCACCCTCTCCTTCACCGACATGCTCAGCCTGATGGTGGCCCAGTTCCAGAACCAGACCATTGACAACCAGGCCGATACCACCGACATGATGAACCAGCTGGTCCAGATGAGCTCCATGCAGGCCATGACCGAGATGACCAGCCAGATCAAGGAGCTGACCCTGGCCAACGTGATGGCCTACTCCGCTTCCCTGGTGGGCCAGACGGTCACCATCGGCGTTTACAACCAGGAGACGAAGGAGCTGGATGAGATCGTCGGCGTGGTAGAGGGCTGCGGCACCTACGACGGCCAGCAGGTCGTTTTCGTCGGCGGCAAGAGCTATCTGCTCAGCAGCATTATGGCGGTAGGCAAGCTGCCCCCCAAGGAGGAGAAGCCCGAGGAGGACGGCGACAAGGTGGAGAATCCTGACGGCGCTGAGAAGCCCGACGGCACCGAGAAGCCTGACGACAAGGTGGACCAGACCCCGGGCACTGAAACCGAGGACACCAAGGAGGACCAGGACCAGGATAAGGTTTCCAAGGTGGACAACGACAACGCGGTAGGGTAAGGGGCGCGGCCGGGAAGGAATCCGGCCTTGAGAAAGCGGACAGGAGGTCCGCGAAGAAAGTTGAGGAATCACCATGGCAGAACGCATTTCTACAATCCAGGGCGTGTCCCCGGTAGAACGCGTCCAACAGGTCAGCCGGGTCAGCCGCGCGGCGGCCGGACAGTTTGGCGCTCTGCTGCAGCGGGAGATTCAGACTGCGGCGGAACCCGCGATCTCCTTCTCCAAGCACGCCCAGAGCCGGGCGGAGGAGCGGGGCATCCAGGTGGACGACGCCTTGATGGGCCAGCTGGCCGACTCGGTAGAGCGGGCCCAGGCCAAAGGGGCCACCAACATCCTGGCCTTCGACGCCACCCGGGCCTTTATCATCAACGTCCCTCACGGGCGGGTGATTACCACCATGTCCCAAGAGGAGATGGAAGAAAACATCTTCACAAATATTGACGGCGCTGTACTGCTGAAATAACAGAAAGCAGGACCTTTAGAGGATGCTTTGCTCCCCTGCCCGATTGACAGGGGGGCGGCAGCGCCCGGAAAAGGAGTAGATTTATCGTATGACTGGCGCAATGTACGCCGCCATCGGCGGATTAAAGACCCACATGAGCAACCTGAACGTCATCGGCAACAACATCGCCAACGTGAATACCTTCGGCTACAAGGCCGGCCGCATGACCTTCAAGGAGTCCCTGTACACCACCAGCCGGGCCGGCAGCAACGGCGGCGCCACCGCCGGCGGCAACAACCCCTCCCAGATCGGCTACGGCTGTTCCGTGGGCTCCATCGACCTGAATATGTCCCCCTCCACCTACGCCCCCACGGGCCGCGGCCTGGACGTCTATATGGACGGCGAGGGCTTCTATATGTTCGGCAATAAGGACGATGTCATCCAGGATGCCGGCGACCTGACCAAGCTGAATCTGTCTCGTGTCGGCGACCTGTGGATTGATCCCGATGGCTATATCTGCAACCACCAGGGCGCGGTGCTTTTCGGTTTTGCCCGGGTGCAGAATCCTAATTACGACCCGTCCAAAGGTGAAAGCGGCGACAACCCCAAGACCATTGTCAGTTCCCAGCTGACTCCTCTGCGTGTGCCCCTGTCCGCCGCCCGTCCCACTGAGGAGAACGGCGGCCTGGTGCCCGGGGATGCCACTGCCAATCCTCCCACTGAGGATGTGCTTCGCTGGGAAGAGGGCGAGCCCGTGTATCCCGTTCTGGGAGCCGCAACTGAGGAGGGCTACCACCTGAACAACTATGTGGACCCTGACACTACCAAGGATGGCACCGGCGTCTATGATTACGCTAACCAGGGCGGCGGCACTGGCGGCGGCACTACCACCACTGGAATTGGCTACAACACCAGCCTGCAGGCGGTGGCCAAGAACCAGGACCCCCTGACCAGCGAGACGATGAAAGCCTTGCACGTCCAGCTGAAGAGCGTCTCTGTGGAGAAGAACGGCGCGATCACCGGCCTTGCCCCCAACGGCGACACTGTGGTCCTGGGCTATATCGCCGTGGCCAACGTGGACAGCTCCGACGGCGTGACCCATATCGACGGCCCCTACTACAAGGCCATGGGCGGCGCGGGCAAGATCCGCGTCTCCGCTCTGAACGGCGTGCTGGAAAACGCCTACCTGAGCAACCAGGATGCTAAGGACGATAAGGGCAATGACCTTGATCTCAATCCAGCCAACGCCATCCTCAACGACAAGGACATTGAGCTCATCAACAGCGGCCTGGAAGCTTCCAGCACCGACGTGGCCAACGAGTTCACCGAGATGATCAAGACCCAGCGCGGCTATCAGGCCAACACCCGTATTATCACCGTTACTGACTCCATGCTGGAGGAGCTGGTGAACATGAAGCGGTAAGCGCGGTAACTCCCTCCGTCGCCGCCTGCGGCGTCGTCACCTCCCTCAAAGCGGGAGGCTGAGGGGGTGCGCGGAAAGGCTCCCTCAAAGAGGGAGCTGTCAGCGAAGCTGACTGAGAGAGTAAAAAAACCTGTCCCCGGCGGGGGTTCCCGCCGGGGCGGGCCCAGGGAGAATGAAAGGAAGGTTTATCATGATCCAACTGACGAAACGAAACGGAGAGCGCTTTTTGCTCAACCACCAGCAGATCCAGTGCATAGAGATGATCCCCGAGTCAAAAGTAGTCATGATGAACCGGGACTATTTCATAGTCAAGGAATCCCCGGAGCAGATCATACGCCGCATCACCGAGTACAACGCGAAGGTTCAGGACGTACACCGGGCGCTGACCATCGAGGACCGGCGCTGACGCTGATTCAGGGGCGTGTTTGACAGGCGTTAACGAAACGCCATGGGCTTTTTGTGTCCCAATGGGGCCTGACGCCTCTCAAATGCGTCCTAAGACAGAAAAAACACCCCCTGCGGGGAGAGGAGCGGACCAAAAGAGATGAATATTACTTATATCATTGGTACCATAGGCGCGTTCCTGGTCATGGTCTTCGGTATGGTCTTCGACAAGAACGGGGCCGGGATCTCTGAGATGATCAACTTTGGCAAGATCGGTAATTTCTGGGACCCGTCCAGTATCCTGATCGTGGTGGGCTGTACGGTATTCGTTCTGATATCCAGTTTCCCGCCCAGCGCTCTGAAGGACATCCCCAAGCACTTCAAGATCATGATGAACACCAAGAAGAACGAACCCATGTCGGTGATTGACCAACTGGTGGAGCTGGCCCAGGTGGCCCGGAAAAACGGCCTGCTGGCCCTGGAGGAAAAGGGCAACCAGCAGGAGGATCCCTTCTTCAAGCAGTGCATCATGCTCATTGTGGACAACAACGACGCCGACCAGGCCAAAGAGATCATGATGAACGACATCGAGCAGTCCTGCGCCCGCCATGAGGACGCGGCGGGGATGTACGACAAGGCCTCCGCCGTGGCCCCGGCCTTCGGCATGGTGGGCACGCTGGTGGGTCTGATCAACATGCTGGCCGCCATGGACGTAACCAGCGGCGGCGGCGATTTGGGCCCCTCCATGGCCACCGCCCTGATTACCACTCTGTACGGCTGCGTGCTGGCCCATATGATTTTCGGCCCCATCGCCAACCAGCTGCGCAAGCGGGACGAGGAGGAGACCCTGTGCAAGCTGATTATTGTAGAGGGCATCATGTCCATCCAGTCGGGCGCCAACCCCAAGTTCCTGCGTGAAAAGCTGCTCACCTTCATGAGCCAGAAGCAGCGGGACGGCGAGGGCGGCAAGGCAGCCAAGGGCGGCGAATAAGTTCGCCCTTTCTGTGAAGAACTGAGGTGAAACACCATGGCAAGCATTAAAAAGAAAAGCTCCGGCGGCGGCGGCGGCGCCAACTGGATGGACACCTATGGCGACATGGTGACCCTGCTGCTGTGCTTCTTCGTGCTGCTGTACTCCATGTCCACCATCGACACCAAGAAATGGGAGTGGATCGTCCAGCAGTTCAATCCAAACTCTATTGATTTGGAGGAGCCAGGGCCTGTGGATAATGGCAGCGCTTCTAAGGGCGGAGACGAGCTGCCCGCCACCCAGGTGGACCAGGCCCTGACCGACCTGTACGACTTTTTGAAATCCTACGCCGAGAGCAACCCAGATGCCTCCATCTCGGTCAGCAAGGGGGACGGCTACGTCTTTATCTCCTTTGACGACACGGTGTTCTTCGACGGCGACAGCTTTGAGATACGCCCCGAGGGGGCGGCCATCCTGGACGGCATCATTCCGGCGCTGACCCAGGCGGCCCCCTACATCGATGAGCTGGAGGTGCTGGGCCATACCGCCCAGCGGGTGGCCTACGAGCCCAACCCCATCTACACCGACCGCCGTCTGGCCAGCCAGCGGGCCTCCGAGGTAACCGCCTACATCCAGGAGCGAATCCCGACAGACATGTTGCTCCCGGGCCGGCTGGTGGCCAAGGGCTACGGGCAGTGGCGTCCGGTGTCGGGCAACGGCACCGCCGAGGAGCGGGCAAAGAACCGCCGGGTGGAGATGATTGTCACCGGCCAGGAAGAGATGAACGGAGTGCTCCAGGGCAGCTACGAGCAGTACTTTACCATGTATGAGACTACCACCGGTACCACCGGCGGTTCAGAATAACTCCCCCAGGCGGGGAAGACCTGGTAATCAAATGAGGGAAGCGAAATATGGCTGAAGTCTTATCACAAAGTCAGATAGATGCCCTTCTGAACGCGGCTAGGAACGGCGAGCTGGACGTAGACAAGCCGGAGGAGAAATCGCCGGAGCAGAAATACCGAAAATACGACTTCTACAGCCCGAGAAAGTTTACCAAAGACCGGCTGAAGATGCTCAACAGTATTTTTGAAAGCTACGCCCGTGTCATCAACTCCCGGATCAACGCCCTGCTCCACGCCACCTGTGAGATTGAGGTGGACAGCGTGGAGGAGCAGCGCTACTACGAGTTCTCCAACGCGCTGACGGAGAGCGACGTGCTGGCCCTGGCCAAGATCGACCTGGAGCATCTGCAGGGGGACGACCCCATTCTGGTCCATTTAGACACGCCGGTGGTGCTGTCCATGCTGGACAGGCTGATGGGGGGCGAGGGCGACCCGGACTCCGCCTTGCCCAGCGACTATAACATGACCGACCTGGAACTGAATATGTATGACGACCTGATTAAGGACCTTGTCTCTATATTGGGCGCCAGCTGGGAGAACTATATCAGCCTGCGTTTTGAGTATACCCGCACTGAAGTGAATCCGACCCTGGTCCAGCTCATCGGCTACGACGAGACGGTGGTGATTATAGGCCTGAACATCAAGTTTCCCAACTGCACGGGCCGGATGAGCCTGTGCCTGCCCGGCGAGATGCTGACCAACATCTTCAGTGAAATCAGCAAAACCACCAGCCGCCGCAGCACAGGGGAGGACAAGTCGGAGGAGATCTTCGACACCCTGCGGGAATCGGAGCTGGAGATTGTGGCCGAACTGGCCCGCACGCGTATTTTGCTCAGCGATCTTTACCACCTGAACGTAGGCGACGTGGTGGACATCAAGCGCCCCAAGGATTCCCCCATCTTCCTGAACATTGGCGGACGGCGGTGGTTCGACGGGCGCATGGGTACCAGCAATAAGCAGGTAGCCGTGAAGATAGGCGAAACCTACATCAAAACGTAGCCTAAAAGGAGCGAATCTGGATGGAAGAGAATATTTTTAGCCCGATGGTAATAGACGCCATCGGAGAGATCATGAACATCAGCCTTGGCTCCTCGGCCACTGCGGCCTCCAACATGTTGGACCATCGGGTGGACATCACGACCCCCCGAGTGAGTGTAATCAACGCGGAGGACTTTACGCTGGGCAAGATCGAACCGGCGGTAGGTGTTGAGATCAAGTATGTGTGCGGCCTGGAGGGCAGCAACATCATGCTGCTCAAGCGCAGCGACGTAAAGGCCATTGTAGACATCCTCCTGGGTACCGAAACGCCGGATGAGGAGTTTGAGCTCAACGACCTGTCCATCAGCGCGGTGTGCGAGCTGATGAACCAGATGATGGGCTCGTCGTCCACCGCCCTGTCCGACCTGCTGGGCCGGATGGTGAACATCTCCACTCCCGAGTCCTTCGAGCTGAACGACCTGGACAAGGTGAAAGAGGAGCACTTCCCGGTCACCAAGGGCCCGGTGGTGGTGGTCCGGTTCAACCTGACCATTGAGGGCATTCTGGACAGTGAGTTTATGAATGTCATGTCGGTGGAGCTGGCCAAAGAGCTGGTCTCGGGCTTCGGCCTGGACATAGACGCAATGGAGGGGGCGGAGGCTTCCACTCCCGAGCCTGCCCCCGCGCCGGCCCCTGCCGGCGGCGGCGCCTCCCTGAGCCAGGAGGAGATCGAGCGGCTGATGGCCGGCGGCG
>JAAWLY010000084.1 GCA_022798155.1 Lawsonibacter sp.
GACTTGCTCTATAGTTACTTCATCATCCCAAAAAGATTCCAGTGCTTCAGGATGGATCGGGCCAATATCAAAATTAGGATCAATATATCCATAATCTAAAGTCAGCAGATAAAGCGTATTCCAATGCCTTTAAATCACTACGGGATATTCTTGAACACAAGATTCCAAAAATTTTATCACTCTTTGAAAGTATTATTGTGTATGTAGCACAGGAAAAGGGAGAGTATCCTGATAATTTTTCGCTATCCCGTGTGCGCAGATATTATGAAACGGGTGTAAAAAGTTTACTTGGGGAAGCTTTGATTGAGTATGGCTTTCCAACAGATGCAATAAGGCGGATTGAAGAGAAGCATAGAAGTATATTGAACTTAGATATTCAAGAAGCAAAAGACTATTGTAGAAAGCATTTTGGTTCAATATCTACACTGCTTGATGAATACGAAAAACAACTATTTATTAGAGCAATGAAAACTTTCCATGACAGAAGACCCTAATTTTATAGGAGTAGTGCGGTAATAAATTTCCCATAACCGTCTTTATGATGATAAACTACTTTTATGTCATTATAAAGGGGAGTAATATATATGAACTATTCGGATTCTGAGAAATCAGCCATTGTTGCTGAGTACAAACAAGGGATTCCTATTAAGGGACTAAGTATCAAATATGAAATATCGGAACGCACTATTTACCGCTGGGCTAAACAGTATCCTATAGTAGCAAAAGAGACAACTCCTACAGTTAAAAAGTATAATCAGCTTTTGCACAGAGTTAAAAAATTAGAAGATATTATATCTATATTAAAGACTGTCAATTGCACTTTTCGTGCTCCACTTAAGGAAAAGTTGGCGGAATTAGAATCACTCTATGGACAGTATGATGTTCATACACTTTGTGAGGCTTTGGATGTTTCTCATGGCACCTTTTATAACCATATCTTTCGCAATAAACGTGGTAACGCATGGTTTGAGAAGCGCCGGGATGAATACCGCATTCTAATCCGGGAAGTGTTTGAAGAATATCATCAAGTATTGGGTGCTGAGAAAATCCGTACGATCCTCATGCAGCGCGGATATCAAGTTAGCACAAAGTTTGTAGCTGATCTTATGCGGGAGATAGGTCTGATTAGTGTTCGTACCACAGCAAAGCAAGACTATCTAAAACTTCGAGAACCAGAGAAGAAAAAGAATGTTCTTCGACAGCAATTCCATGCAGGCAAACCAAATCAGATTTGGGTCAGCGATGTGACTTGTTTTAAGTTGAGAGATTGTTATCTATATACTTGCGTGATTTTGGATCTTTTTTCTCGCAAAGTTGTTGCATACAAGATATCAAAGAAGAATAGCACTCAATTAATCACATCTACATTCAAGATGGCATGGGAACAGCGCTCTCCGAAAGCTGGCTTGATTTTTCATAGCGACAGAGGTTCACAGTATACATCTCATCGTTTTCAGCAACTACTCCGTGAGTGCTCTGTGATACAATCCTTTTCAAGTTCTGGCAAACCGCATGACAACGCAGTGGCCGAATCCTTCTTTGCTACATTCAAAAAGGAGGAACTCTATCGAAAAGATTATACATCCGAGGCAGATTTCAAGCGCGGGGTGGATTCGTATATCAAATTTTACAATTGTCGGCGTCCACATCGTACGTTGAGGAACCAGACGCCATGTCAAGCAGAAGAGAAAGTGTTGAACTGCAAGGCCTGAGGTTAACATCGGTGATGTCAGTAGGGGTTCGAATCCCCCTAATTACATGTTTTGCACTTTGATTTTGTACTGTTTGCTCCTTGCCTGTGACACACGGCATCTGGAGTCGAAAAGCCTGTAGCCCTTGAAATACAAGGGCTACAGGCAAAGAACGACCCTACCCAATCCGAACAACTGACAAAAGTTTGTTCAGATTAGGTAGGGTCGTTCAAGTTGGTGCGGATGACGGGACTCGAACCCGTACGGCCGTGGGCCACTAGCACCTCAAGCTAGCCAGTCTACCAGTTCCAGCACATCCGCAAAAGATACGCCCCGGCAAAATTTCCCGCCTGAGCGTTACCGTAGCATATTATAATGCGAAAAGCCTCGTTTGTCAAGAGCCCAGTTTTCCGTACACGTATCAAAATTACCGGCGTTCCGATTGAGCCGCAGCACCCGCAGCTGGAGCCGCTACGGCAAAAGGGCCGGGCTGTGTCCGTGACGCAGCCCGGCCCTTTCCCTACTGAGACGACCCCTTCCATTCACCAATCTTCAGCGCCATTTTGTTGCGCTCCTGCTCGGTAATGATCCCCTTTTTGTACAAAATCTGATTATAATAGCTCAGCCAGAGGCGGCCGCCCTGCTCCCTCCTCTTCTGCACCTCACAGGCTGCCTGCCGCTTTGCCATGGACGATCCGCCTCCTTAACATTGAAATAATTTCCAGTCCCAGCACCTTTTATTCGCTTTCAGCACGAAAAAACCGGCCCAAAAGGGCCGGTTTCCCTGTGCGGGACCTCATAAAATTAATATTTTCCCGCCGAATGCAATCGAGAAAAGCGTGTTGAACTTCCCCTCAATCCATGGTACAATGTATCACATAGTGCGCAGAGCACAACATCAGGAAGGGTAAGTGACCAAATGGAGCTGGACATGAACGAAAACCGCCTGTCGGCGGGAGAGCCTGAGGCTCATTCCCCAGCGCAGCCGCCGCCCCTGAGCGTGGAAGAGAGCTGTCAGCGGCTGACCGAGTTTCTGGAACATATCCTGCGCGACGCCGGGCAGGCCCGCCTGGACGTCGGCACGCTCAGCGAACCCTGCCGGCCCCTGGGGGAGGCGCTGTGCTCCTTCCGCGCCCAGGCGGAGGAGCTGGCGGCCTGCTCCGCCCGGCTCGCCCAGGGCGATTTGTCGGGGGAGCTCCCGGACGGCGGAGGCTGCCTGTACGACGGCCTCAAAAGCCTCCACGCCAACCTGAAGCAGCTCACACTTCAGGCCGGGCAGGTGACCCGCGGGGAGGATTCCCCGGACCTGTGCCCCTCGGGAGAATTTTTCCAAGCCTTCCACGCCATGACCCAGCAGCTCCAAGAGCGGGAGGACCGGCTGAAGGAGGAGATTCAGCGGGCCCGGCGCCGGGCGGAGATCATCAACAGCTACACGGAAATGCTGATGGACCTGCTGGACCAGCGGGATGAATGGCTGCTGGTGGTGGACCAGAAAACCCAGCAGATCGTACACTGCAACAAGCGCACCCGGGGCATTGCCGAGGGCGCCGCCTACTGCGACAGCTGCCGGCACCGCCTGCCCATCCAATCTAAGCTCCTGGAGTGGAGCGATTCGGAGCGCTATCAGGTCCGGGAGCTGGAGGAGGGCAGGAACGTCTGCTACCGGGTGATCTCCTTCCCCATCGAGTGGAAGGAGCGGCCCTCCTGCGTCCATATCGTCATGGACATCACCACCGAGAAGATGAGCGCTCGTCACCTCAACGACGATATCTACCAGGACCCGGACACAGGCATCCGCAACCGCCAGTTTTTGTCCGAGTTTATGGCACAGGTGCTGCGGGAGCAGCAGAACATCACCCTGTGCTATCTGGACCTGGGCGGGGTGTCCGAGATCAACACCTCTTTCGGGCGAAAGGTGGGGGACGCCTACATCCAAAATTTTGTGGAGATTGTCCGAAAGAATTTCCGGAGCGGCGACACCTTCGCCCGGATTCAGGACGACAAATTCTGCCTGATGCTCACCGGCAACGTCAAGCACCTGATCGAGCGAAAGATGGCCGAGATCCTCACCACCTTCCAGCGGGATGACGACCGGGTGTTCAGCCACCAGTGCAGCTTTAAATACAGCATCATCGAGGTTGAAGGCGCGTCCAACGTGATGCCCCTTGATAAGCTGCTGGAGACGGCGGAGGCCGAGGTCAAGCGGCAGAAGCGCAGGCAGGAGCGGCAGCGGAAGAAGCCCAGAGGCTTTGACTTCGAAAACTGGTGAGCGGTCCCAGGCCGCTGTGGGAAAATCGCAGGACCGAAAATTGACGGCGGGGCGTCCAGCTTGGACGCCCCGCCGCATATTTTTCAGTCCCGGTTTCCCTCAGGACAGCGCTCTTTTCAACGCCCCCAGCAGCGCCTCCCGGGTGATGGGCTTGAACAGCACCCCCTGGGCGCCGATGCCGTAGACCTCCTGGAGCATCTCCTCATCCCCCAGGGAGGAAATCATAACAATTCGGGCCTCCTCGTGCTCATACATCAGGACCTGCGCGGCCTCCAGCCCGTCAATGCCCGGCATGATGATGTCCATGGTCACCACATCGGGCTGTACCTCCTCATAGCGGGCGATGGCCTCCTCCCCGTTTTCACAGTAAGCGGCCACCTCGAACTCACTCCCCTCCAGCAGCTTCCTGATCTGGAGCATCATCACCTGGGAGTCGTCCACCACCATGACTCTCTTCTTCATAAGTTCGTTCCCTCTTTTCCTTACATTAACGTTCTGAGAACCTGTATTCCCAGCCGGACGGGTAGCCCTACATCACCAGGATCTCCCCGCAGACCATCTTGGCGATGCACTGGCGCTCCTCGTGCCGCAGGCGGACCATCTCGTCGCCAATGCTGATCTCCGTGCCGGCGTAGGCCACGCCGCACTCCAGCCGTCCGTCCTCCTCATGGCCGCGCAGCTCCTCTTTGGTGTCCTCCAGGTCCTCCTCCAGCTGCTGGAGCCGGAGCTCCGCCGTATTCAGCTTTACCCTCGTCTTGCTGATCAGGCTGGCCTTGACCGGACTGTCCAGCTGGCACTCCAGCTTCTCCAGCTCCATCTCCAGCCCCTTCAGCTCCTTGCGCACCAGCTCCCGCTCGAAATTGGTGCAGGGCAGGCCGCCCAGGGTAATGGAGGTCCGGCATTCCGACTTGGAGCCCACCGAGGTGGCGCTCACCTTCTCCGCCGCCCAGACCCGGCCACCCATGATGCTCCCCCGGCCGGAGCGGACCAGCACCTCTCCGTCGCAGTAGATGCTGCCGTTGATGATGGCGTCGGTCTGAAGGTTCTCCCGGACGTAGATGGTGGCGTTTTCAATATACTTGGAGAAGATGCACCGCTGGGCCCGGACGGTGGTGGTGCCGTCTCCCAGAATGCCCTTGACCACGGTCAGGTCGCCGCCGGCCTCCACCGTACTGCCCGCCTCGATGACGCCGCCCACCCAGATGCTGCCCATGGCCCGCACCGTGAAGCCGGTGAGCACGTCGCCCTTGATGTTCACATCCCCCAGAAACTTGATGTTTCCGGTGGAGAAATCCACATTTCCGTCGATGTCCAGCACCGGCTTGACCTGGAAGCTGCGGCCGGTGAACTCCACGTGCCCGTCCGCGCAGGCCACCAGCGCGTCCCCGTCCTCGCTGATCTCGGTGTTGCGCCCCTTGGGCAGGGGGACGGATTTGCCGCTCTTTGCGGGGAGCTCCTGGTCCAGCACCGTGCGGCCCGGCTCGCCCTCGGTGGGGCGGATCAGGCGGCAGATTTCCTGGCCCTCCTTCACGTTGTGGATGAGGTTCAGCGCGGTGTAGTCCACCTGGTCGTACTCGTCCACCTCCAGAATCCGCTCCACCTCCCGGGGGAAGTAGTCCACAATGTTGCCGTTTCTCCCGTCGAAGGCGGGCTTGCCCCGGGCAATCAGGAACAGGTTGAAATACCGGCTCTCATCATGGGACAGCCGGTCTGTCAGCCGGCCATCCACCCCGTAGCAGATGCCCTGCTCCTCCAAAGCCTGATAAAGCTGATTCCGGGACAGCTCCTGTCCCGCCCCGGTGGGGGGGAACACCATCACCCAGGCCCACAGCTTGTCGGAGGAGATGAAAAACCATGGCATCGCGTCCAGCCCCGTCGGTTTATCCTCCTCCTCGTTCTCCCCGTCCTTGTCCTTCCGGCGCTTGCCCTCGTTGCCCTTTGTGGCGCGCAGGCGGAAATTGCTCACGTTTTTCAGCGCGGTTTGAAGGCGGCTTTTCTCCCGCTTCACCAGATCTGCCGGGATCTCCCCGTCCTCATCCAGACACAGCCGGGGCGCGGGCAGGGGGCCCGCCTCCTTCCGGCGGAGGGCGTAGAGCTGCTGCAGGGGATGGTCTCCCGGCAGCTTCAGCACGGCGGGCTCCTCCGCGATGAAGGCAGCAGGCTCCCCCGCCTCCGGCTCGGGGGCCGCCGGCTGTGCCCGGAGCTCCTCCTCCGCCGCCTCTTCCTTTTTCACGCCAAACAGGATGGATGCGATTTTGTCTTTGATTGACATGCCCTGCGCCTCCGTTCCATTTTGTGGTACATTATACCACTATTATAGCAGACCCAGGCCCAATTGGCAAGACGCATTTGCGCCGGTCCCGGCGCTTCAATGGCCAATCAGCGTTTTTCCCCTTGCAATTCTGCCTTTGATATGGTATAAAGAAAAAAGCGAAATGTGAGGAACGGGAAAATAGCGGGCTTGCGTATCTAAGAGAGGGGCGGTCACCGGCTGAGAGCCGCCCCGGTATGTGCCGCTTGTTCGCCCGGGAGCGGCCCCTGAGAGGGGGACGGTGCTGCGACCCGCCGTTACCGGGTCTTGAGTGCACGCGGAAGCGTGAATGCGGGTGGTACCGCGGAAGGTGAGCCTTTCGTCCCAGCTTTGGGGGCGGAGGGCGTTTTTTGTCCTGTGCAAAGAGCCAGAATAGGAGGGAGGAGCACTTTGAAGCTGGAATTTGAGATATACAAACACATTGCGGATATCTCCAAACCGAACAACGGCTGGATCAAGGAGCTTAACTATATCAGCTGGGATCGCAGGGAACCGGTTTATGACATCCGGACTTGGACGGAGGATCACAGCCAATACGGCAAAGGCGTTACCATCACCGCTGGGGAAATGGCCGCTTTGAAGCAGGCCCTTCTGGAAATGAACCGATTTTAGTTTATTCACATCCAAATAAAGGAGTTTTAACATGAAAGAACAATTGGCAAAAATCCGCGCCGAGGCGCTCTCCGCCTTCGAGTCGGTGAAGGACGCCGCCGCCCTGGACGAGCTGCGGGTGCGCTACCTGGGCAAGAAGGGGGAGCTCACCGCTGTGCTCAAGCAGATGGGCAGGCTGTCCACGGAGGAGCGCCCCGCCATGGGTCAGCTGGCCAACGAGGTCCGCGCCGCCCTGGAGACCGCCCTGGAGACCGCCTCCCACAAGCTGGAGGCCGCCGCCCTGTCCGCCAGGCTGAAGGCGGAGGCGGTGGACGTGACCATCCCCGGCAAGGCGGCGCAGGTGGGCCGCCGCCACCCCATGAGCGCCGCCCTGGACGAGATCAAGGAGATTTTTATTGGGATGGGCTTCACGGTGCTGGACGGCCCGGAGATCGAGCTGGCCCAGCTGAACTTCGACCGGCTCAACGCCGAGGAGGGCCACCCCTCCCGGGACTGGTCGGACACCTTCTATTTTGATACGGATGAGCGGGTGATGCTCCGCTCCCAGACCTCCCCCATGCAGGTGCGGGCCATGGACTCTATGGAGCTGCCCATCCGCATCATCGCCCCCGGCCGGGTGTACCGCAAGGACGAGGTGGACGCCACCCACTCCCCCATGTTCCACCAGGTGGAGGGGATGGTCATCGACAAGGGCGTCACCATGGCCGACCTGAAGGGCACTCTGAACCTGCTGGCAGAGCAGCTGTTCGGCGCGGGCACCGTCACCCGGTTCCGCCCCCACCACTTCCCCTTCACCGAGCCCTCCTGCGAGATGGATGTGCAGTGCCACAAGTGCGGCGGGGCTGGCTGCCCCACCTGCAAGGGCGAGGGCTGGATTGAGATTTTGGGCGCGGGGATGATCCACCCCCGGGTGCTGGAGATGGCGGGCATCGACCCGGAGCAGTGGTCGGGCTGGGCCTTCGGCATGGGGCTGGAGCGCACCGCCATGCGCCGGTTCAAAATCGCCGACCTGCGGCTGATCTTCGAGAACGACGTGCGGTTTTTAGAGCAGTTCTGAGGGGAGGAAAACAACGATGAATTTAAGCAGAAAATGGCTCGATGAGTTTGTAAAAATAGACATACCCGACCGGGAATTTGCCGAGGCCATGACCCTGTCCGGCTCCAAGGTGGAGGGCACCGCCGAGCTGGGGGCGGAGATCAAAAACGTGGTGGTGGGCAAAATCCTGTCCATGGAGCGCCACCCGGACTCCGACCACATGTGGGTGTGCCAGGTGGACGTGGGCGGGGACGCGCCCGTCCAGATCGTCACCGGGGCCTGGAACATCCACGTGGGTGACCTGGTCCCCGTGGCCAAGGACAACTCCTGGCTCCCCGGCGGGGTCCACATCACCCGGGGCAACCTGCGGGGGGTCAAATCCAAGGGAATGCTGTGCTCCCTGCCCGAGCTGGGGCTGGACGAGCGGGACTTCCCCTACGCCGCCATCACCCCCGCCGCCATTTTAGGCGACTACCACCCCATCGACCCGGAAAAGCCCTCCATTCCGGCGGAGATTGAACTGGGCCGCAAAATCTTCGGCCCGGTGGTGGCCGCCGGGGCGGGCGAGGTCAAGCCCCTGGGCGGCGGCCGCTGGTCCGTGGCCCTGGTCTGGGCGGAGGACGGCTCCCCTGTGGGCACCACGGTGGAGACCGGCTGCCAGAACATCCACGCCATGGACCTGGTGGCCTTCAACACCAAGACCCGGACCATCTGCACCCTGGCCGACCTCCACGCCGAGCAGCGGGAGTTCCCCAACTGCCGCCCCAGCGGCATCTTCGTCCTCCAGGAGGACTGCCAGCCCGGGGACGACATCAAGGCCGTCACCGGCATGGACGACCAGGTGGTGGAGTTCGAGATCACCCCCAACCGCCCGGACTGCCTCTCCGTCATCGGCCTGGCCCGGGAGGCGGCGGCCACCTTCGACAAGCCGCTGGCCCTCCACACCCCGGAGGTAAAGGGCGGGGGGTCGGGTGTGCTCCCCGAGCTGCTGGACGTGGAGACCCCCGCCGCCGATCTGGTGCCCCGGTACACCGCCCGGATGGTGCGCAACGTGAAGATCGCCCCCTCCCCC
>JAAWLY010000085.1 GCA_022798155.1 Lawsonibacter sp.
GGAGGCGTCGGTGAAGTCGCCGCCGTTGGTCCAGGAGTAGTAGGCGAAGCAGGCCTGGCCCTCGTCGGTGGTCATATCCACGCCCCAGGGGTAGATGTTGGCGTCATAGGCCTTGATGGCCTCGCAGGCGGCCCTCAGCTCAGCCCAGGTGGTGGGGACCTCGGTCACGCCGGCAGCCTGGAGGATGTCCTTGTTGTAGTACATGGCCCGGGCAGAAGCCAGGTCGGGGATGGCCCAGATGGTGCCGTCGATGTTGGACTGCTCCAGGAAGGCGGGGTAGAACTTGGCGTAGGTCTCGTCGGAGACGAAGTCCTGGATGGGCCGGAGCAGGTCATCGCCCACATAGTCAGCAAAGATGTCGATGTTCAGGATGTCGGGGGCGTCGTCGTTGGAGACGCGGGTGTTGACCACGGTGGCGATGTCGTTCCAGGAGATGACCTCCACGTTCAGGTCGATGTTGTCATGGCTGCCGTTAAACTCGGTCTGGAAGTTGGCCCACCAGTCCTTGGTCTGTTTGCCATACTCAGCGGCAATGACCTTGATAGCGACCTTGTCGCCGGAGGGGGCGGGGGTGCCGGAACCGGAGCCGGCGTTGCCGCTTCCGGCGTTGTTGTTTCCACCGCCGCAGGCGACAAGGGACAAAGCCATGGCTGTGGCAAGGAAAGCTGCAAGAACCTTTTTCATTTTCATTCTCCTTTTTATTGGTTTTGACCTTTGCGAAATATGGCGCATAGGGATATTTCACAAACGCGCCTTTATAAATTTAATTATACTTGTTCATTGTGTAAATTATAGAGCTAAAAGTACAGAATATAGAAAAATCGTACGAACAGTGAATGTTCGTACGATTTTTCTGCCGGACATTTATCCCCGGTACTGCTTCCGGAATGCGCTGGGGGTGGTGCCCGTCATGGTGCGGAAAACCTTAGAAAAATAGTTGTAGTCGCTGATGCCCACCGCCTCTGCCACGGCGGAGACAGGCAGGCTGCTCTGGGCCAGCAGGCGCTTGGCGGCGCCAATCCGCCGCTGGGCGATCAGGTAAGACAGGGTCTTTCCCCCGGACAGCTCCTTGGCCAGGGCGCACAGCTTGGTGCGCCCGATATGCAGCTGCTTGGAAATGGAGGCCAGGGACAGCTTTTCCATGTAGTGCTGGTCCAGATACAGCTCCAGCTTTTGCAGGTCGGTCTGTTCGGTGGCCCGGATCATCCCCTTGAGCTGGATGTAGGCCGACAGGGCCTCCAGAGTGTCGGCATAGGCCTGCATCTCCTGATGGCTGTACTGGCGAAACTGGAAGAAGGCCTCCTTTAGTGCGTCGGGGCCGTCGGGCCACCAGTCCAGCTGGGCACGGGTGCGCTCCCATTGCTGCTCGATGGGGGAGTCGTCCAGATAGCACCCCATGGCCAGGTAGGCCAGGGGGGTTTTCTTATCGTACAGGGGCATGACCGCCTCGCAGATACCTACGTGGCAGCGGTAGAACTGAAAGCCGCTCTTGGCGGTATAATGCCGGATCTTGTGCTGGTCGCAGGCGATGCAGCGCTCGTGGCCCTCGGGCAGGTCGTTGATGGCCCGGCAGAAGGGGGGGTGGCCCCGAAACAGGTTGATGTCCCGGCCCTCCGGATCCAATATATTGGCGGGTACTCCGGTGAGTATTTTGAGATTGGCAATCAGCTTGCGCAGCTGCTCCTCGTCAAAAAGCGTGTTCATACCAAACACCTCCCACGGAAAAGGTCTTCTCTCCGGCCCAGATTGGGCCGGAGAGACATGGGGGCGCCCCCATGAGCGTATTTCAGTTACCTGCGGTATTGGTTTACAATGTCTTCCAGTTCCTTCCAGTGAGTCTCCATGTCGGCCACCAGCTTAAACTGGGTGCGGCAGCGATCCAGATTCTGTCCCTCACGGCTGATATGGAAGTACTCGTCCCCCACCAGATAGTCGGTGAGAAAGCGGATGCCGCACTCCAGGGTCATCAGCTTGGCCCCCCAGGGCAGATACTCGATCTCGGCGTTGGTGAGGGAACCGCCGGTGCCCTCCAGAAAGGCTGCGGTGTAGACGGCGAACAGGTCCAGGTCCAGATTGACCTTGGACAGGTCCGTCTCGTCCTCGGCGGAGTGGTTGGCCCCAAAGCGGATGGAGTCGCCAAAGTCGTAGAGCACCAGCCCGGGCATGACGGTGTCCAGGTCGATGATGCACATGCCCTCGCCGCTCTTTTCGTCCATGAGGACATTGTTCAGCTTGGTGTCGTTGTGGGTGACCCGCAGGGGGAGCTTCCCCGCCCGCATGGCGTCCAGGGCGGCGGAGCAGTCCGCTTCCCGGGCCAGAACGAAGCCGATCTCCGGCTGGCAGTCCTTGGTCCGGCCCAGCTTGTCCGCTTCCACGGCGGCCTTGAATTTGGCCAGCCGGTCCTCGGTGTCGTGGAAGTGGGGGATCGTCTCATACAGGGTGCCGGCGGGATAGTCCCGCAGCAGCTGCTGGAACCGGCCGAAGGCCCGTCCAGAGGCGGCGAAGAGCTCCGGAGTGTCCGCCGCCTGATGGCAGACGGTCCCTTCCACAAAGGGGTAGACCCGCCAGGCGCCCCCCAGGCTATCGGTGTAGTAGTCCGCGCCGTTTTTGGGGCGGATGACCTCCATGGCCTCCCGGCTCCGGTCACCGCCCCGCTCCAGGATCTGTTTGCCTAGATACTCGGTGATACCGATGATATTTTCCATCAGCTGGTCGGGATGCTTGAAGGCGGCGGCGCTCATACGCTGGAGGATAAACCGGCGGCAGCAGCGGTCCTCGGGCTGGGTGTGTACCACAAAGGTGTCGTTGATGTGCCCATGCCCGTAGCGGATGGCTCCCACCACGGGAGCGCCGAAGTCAAAAGCCTGCAGCACCTCTGGCAGGGTCTGTTCTGCCTGAACCATGGCTCACACCTCCCACAGCCGGTCGGGGTAGAGCCCGGCGGCCGTCTTGTCTGCGATGGCGGCCACCACGGTGGGCTTGTCCTCCCGGTAGGTGACGCCGTACCACTTGTCCTCGCTGCGCAGCACCTTTACCCGGGCCCTGCCCTCGTCGATGAGCTGGCTGACCACGGTGGGCAGGAAGTACTCCCCCTTCTCCGGGTTTTCCGCCAGGGCCTTGTCCAGGAAAGCGGGGAACCGGGCAAGAGCCTCGTCCAGAAAGCTGAGGGTAAAGCCCCACATGTTCATGGACACAATGGTGTTTTCGTCCAGCTCGGTCCAGGTGGCTCCGTCGTTCTCGGTGTAGCGGGGGGGCGGGCCCTTTTCGATCTTGGTGCGCTCTGTCACCTGGGTCAGGTACTGCTCCTCCGTCTCCCCGCACACCCCCCGGGCCACGGTGCCGTTCTCGGTGACGGTATTTTTCAGCAGGTAGCCCACCATGACGTACTCATACACCGCGCCGTCGGGGTGGGTGGACAGGTAGTGGAAAATCTTCTGATAGGCCTCGGGGCCGTAGTAGTCGTCGGCGTTGATAACGGCGAATGGGCCGTCGATGAGCTTCCGGGCAGCCAGAACGGCGTGGGCGGTACCCCAGGGCTTTTTCCGGACGGCGGGGACCGAATACCCCTGGGGCAGGTCCTCCTTCAGCTGGTAGGCGTACTTTACGTCCATCACCTTGGATACCCGGTCGCCGATGGCCGCCTTGAAGTCGGCCTCGATCTCTGGCTTGATGACGAAGATCACCGTCTCAAAGCCCGCCCGGCGGGCGTCGTAGATGGAGTAGTCGATAATCAGCTGGCCGTGACTTCCCACCGGGTCCAGCTGCTTCAGGCCGCCGTACCGGCTGCCCATGCCGGCGGCCATGATGACGAGAACGGGTTTGTTCATGTTGTCCTCCTAAAATTTTATGTAGGGCGGATGATATCCGCCCCTGGGGATTACCCCTTATACCCGTTGGGATTCTGGGACTGCCACTTCCAGGAGGAGGCGCACATCTCCTCAATGCCCAGCTGGGCCACCCAGCCCAGCTCCTCCTTGGCCTTGGCGGGGTCGGCGTAGCAGGAGGCGATATCGCCGGGGCGGCGGGGGTCGATCACATAGGGCAGGGTCTTGCCGCAGGCCTTCTCATAGGCGTGGAGCACGTCCAGCACAGAGTATCCGTTGCCGGTGCCCAGGTTGCACACAAACAGCCCGCAGTTGGCGGCCAGCTTTTTCAGTGCCGCCACATGGCCGCGGGCCAGGTCCACCACGTGGATATAGTCCCGCACGCCGGTGCCGTCGGGGGTGGGGTAGTCGTTGCCAAAGACGTGGACCTTCTCCAGCTGGCCCACCGCCACCTTGGCGATATAGGGCACCAGATTGTTGGGGATGCCGTTGGGGTCCTCGCCGATGAGGCCGGACTCGTGGGCGCCGATGGGGTTGAAGTAGCGCAGCAGGGCCACGTTCAGGGTGGGGTCGGCGGCGCAGATGTCCATGAGCATCTTCTCCTGGAAGAGCTTGGAGGTGCCGTAGGGGTTGGTGGTGCCTCCGGTGGGGAACTCCTCCCGGATGGGGACGGTGGCCGGGTCGCCGTACACCGTGGCGGAGGAGGAGAACACAAAGTTGTGTACCCCGTGGCGGCGCATGGCCTGGAGCAGGTAGAGGGTGCTGATCAGGTTGTTGGAGTAGTACTCCAGGGGCTTGGCCACGCTCTCGCCCACCGCCTTCAGCCCGGCAAAATGGATCACCGCGTCGATATCGGGATATTTGGCAAAGAGGGCCTCCACCTCGGCCTCATTGCACAGCTCCGCCTTGACGAAGGGGACCTCCTTGCCGGTGATCTTCGCCACCCGGCGCAGCGACTCCTCGCTGGAATTGTACAGGTTGTCGGCCACTACGATGTCGTAGCCCGCCTCGATGAGCTCCACGCAGGTGTGGCTGCCGATGTAGCCGGCGCCGCCGCATACCAAAACAGACATAAAAACCGCTCCTTTATATGGATGAATTGTGCAGGTTCCTGTTGATACTTCTTATTGTAGCGCTTCCTTATAGAAAAGGGAAGAGACGATTTCACTAATAATCTTGAATATCGTTCGTTGTTTTGACTATTTTTATATTTGTTCCTCCGCCTTCCGGTGATTTTTTGACAGCGGCACGATTTATTCGTTGCTTTTTTGTGCAGTTTATATTATACTCTCTTCCGTAGGGAGAAACGCCCGGCCCGTTTTGGGAAGATTAGGAGTAGCTATGGACAACAAAAGACAACACCGGAACTTTTCCAGCGGCTGGGGGTTTGTGCTCTCAGCGGTGGGCTCCGCCGTGGGCATGGCCAATGTGTGGGGCTTTCCGTCCAAAATGGGCAGCAATGGCGGCGGGGCCTTTTTGCTGGCCTACCTCTTTTTTATCATGCTTTTCGGCACGGTGGGCCTGTCCGCCGAATACGCCGTGGGCCGCCGGGCCCACACCGGCACCCTGGGCTCCTACCGCATGGCCTGGGCCAGCCGGAACAGCAAGCTGGGCGCCGCCGGCGGAGTCTTGGGCTGGCTCCCCCTGGCGGGCTCCATGTGCATCGCCCTGGGCTATGCGGTGATTATCTCCTACGTGCTCAAGGCCTTCACCGCCTCGGTGGGCGGCTGGCTGATGACCGCCGACACCGACCTCTGGTTTGAAAGCTTCTCCCTCCACCCCTACTCGGTGGTCCCCTTCCATGTGATTGTGGTGGTGGGCACCTTGCTCACCCTGCTGCTGGGGGCCCGGAGCATTGAGCGGACCAACAAGGTGATGATGCCCCTGTTTTTCCTCATCTTCCTGGTCCTGGCTGTCCGGGTGGCCTTTCTGCCCGGGGCGGCGGAGGGCTACAAATATATGTTCACCCCCCGGTGGGGCGACCTGCTTAACCCCATGGTGTGGATCTGGGCCATGGGTCAGGCCTTTTTCTCCCTGTCCATCACAGGCAGCGGCATGATCGTCTACGGGGCGTACCTCTCCCCGGAGGAGGACGTAGTGGCCCTGGCCAAGCAGACCGCTCTCTTCGACACCATCGCCGCCCTGGTGGCCGCCCTGGTCATCATCCCCGCCTGCTTTGCCTACGGGCTGGACGTGGGGGCCGGGCCCTCCCTCCTCTTTGTCACTCTGCCCCGGATCTTGCAGGATATCCCCCTGGGCCGGCTGTTCGCCATCATCCTGTACACCGCCATGGTGTTTGCCGGGGTCAGCTCTTTGCAAAATATGTTCGAGGCGGTGGGCGAGTCCCTCCTGCACCGTTTCCCGCGCCTGAATCGGAAGGCCATGCTGGCCATTTTGTGTGTGGTCTGCCTGGGAATCGGCGTGAATATGGAGCCTATTTTCAGGTGGGGGCCCTGGATGGACATCGTGTCCATCTACATCATCCCCATCGGGGCCACCCTGGGGGCCCTGTCCTGGTTCTGGATCATGAAGAAGGACGAGCTGATGGACGAGATCAATCGTGGGGCAAAAAAGCCCTCGGGCCGGGTGTGGTACGGCGTGGGCCGGTACTTCTATGTGCCCTGCGCCATGGTGCTGTGCGCCGTGGCCCTGCTTTTGAAGGTAGCATTCTAACGCATAAGGGCCTTATGTGGATCATTTTTTGAGATGGAGGTATCTTGTTGTGACATTTGAACTGAAAAGAGGCGATTTGCGGGCCATGGCCCAAACCCGCGGCGGGGAGCTGGTCTCTCTGCGGGACGGGGCGGGCCGGGAGTATATCTGGGAGGGGGACCCGGCCTTCTGGTCGGGGCAGAACCCTGTGCTGTTCCCCATTGTAGGCTCGCTGAAGGACGGCAAAATTGAGATTAATGGCAAGAGCTATGAGATGGGCCGCCACGGCTTTGCCCGGAGGGCGGAGTTTTCCCTGGCGGAGCAGGGGGAGGACTTTGTCACCCTGGAGCTGCGGGAGAGCGCGGACACCCTGGCCCGCTACCCCTTCCCCTTCTCCTTGAAAGTGACCCACCGGCTGCTGGAGGACGGCTTTTCCACCGCATTCACGGTGGAAAACACCGGCGCCGCCCCCATGCCCTTCTGCATTGGCGGCCACACCGCCATCCGCATCCCAGAGGGGGAGCGGTTTGAGGACTACGAGCTGCTCTTCGACGAAAAGGAGCGGGCGGACAGCCACCTGCTCAGCCCCCAGGGCATCATCCTCCACAACGGGCGGGAACCCATGCTGGACGGGAACAGAATTGCGCTGGACTACAACACCTTCGCCCGGATGGACACCATTATTTTCAGTATGCTCCGATCCGGGACCGTGTCCCTGATCCACCGGGAGACCGGCCAGGGGGTGCGGCTGGACTTCCACGAGTTTCCCATGGTTGCCTTCTGGACCAAACCGGGGGCCCGCTTCCTGTGCATGGAGCCCTGGCAGGGCTGTGCCGCCTGGGACAACGAGAGCGGCAAATTCGAGGACAAGCCCTTCTGCGCGGTGCTGAAGCCCGGCGAGGCAAAGCGGCTGGCCTACACCTTTTATCTGGAATAAAATTGATCCCCGGAGTATTTCTCCGGGGATTTTTTACCGGCTGTTGAGGCATACTAAGGCCATCCACACAAGGAGGTCTGTTCCATGAGCAAGAACAAGAAAAACCAGAGCAAGCAGCAGGGCCGGGACCTGCGGGGCTCCGCCCCCATCGCCGGCCAGAACCGCACCGACACCGTCACCAACGCCCAGGACCCGATGGCGGACCGGCTGGAGATGCGGATGAAACGGGAAGGGCACGACATGTAAAAAACAGCCAGGGCGGCAGGGGCTGTCCCGGTCAGCTTCACACAATCTTCACAAAAAGTTCCCATTTTGGTGAAGATTGACAGGGATGGCTGTGGTATCCTTAGGGCAGATCAGATCCCTGATCGGTTTTCCTTTCCGGGGCGGCTACCGCCGCTCCAAGTCCGGTAACCCGCGGATTTCGCCGGACTCCCCTTCCATTTCGTCTCCCGGCGCGGAGTGCGCGCCCCACTGCTGCCCCACGGGCTTTCGCCCCGGGGCGGCAGACCAAAAATCCCCGTCTACTGACGGTTTATCATATCCTCCCTCTCTTCTTTCTGTTGGCGCCCCCGGCTATAATGAGGTTCCGTAACGATGGTTTCAAAGAATATAGTAGAGACAGTCGGTACGGTGTATTGCAGAAAATTTGAACAAATGGAGGAATCTGCAATGAAGTCATTATTTGAAGAGCCGGGCGGCACCTATCAACAGAAAGGTGATTATTTCCTACCCGACTTAGTACCACCAAAAAGCATCCCTGTTGGCATTTGGGGTCAATGGCGCAGACACTATCTGAGACACAGTGGGAGCCACTCTACAATGTTCTGCTTCTCAGCGGCCAGTTAGGGCTCGTTTGAAAAATGTCAAAACGCCCAAACGACGGGTCTTTCGTCCCCATGCTTCCCCAATTTTTCTTGAAATACATCCAGGATTCCTGGGAAAAATTGTGTTTGCCTGGCGGCGAAATCCCTCGTCGTTGAGCATGTTTCCATGTTTCAAACAGCGCCTAGACGACCATTTAGCTGAGATTGACACCCAAGCAGAAGATATGTTTTTTCAGTTGGTCAAACAACTGGAAGAACAAGCGGACATTACAGGACAAGATTTGTCAAGGATATTTTCACCGAAGCAAATACAATTTTTTTGAATCTGAATTGCAAAATCAAATGGAACAGCAAACAGCGGGGCATGAAACTACCATGTCCTGCTCTTTTTTGATGCAGAGAAGTTGCTCAAAATTTCATATTCTCTTGACTTTTTCTGAATTGTATTGTATCCTATTTCCGTCATATGTCGGTATTGCTTGAGGAGGTACTTGTATGGCCAGACCAAGTCGTTGCCGCCGCGTCTGCGCGGAACCGAGTTGCTGGGGCTTTATTCCCAGAGGGAAGGAAAGCCCCAGCGAGGTGGTTCTCACCGTGGACGAGTACGAAGTGATCCGGCTGGTCGATTACGAAAAGCGAACCCATGAACAGTGCGCGGCGCAGATGGGGATTTCCCGGACAACGGTAACGGAAATTTACGAAA
>JAAWLY010000086.1 GCA_022798155.1 Lawsonibacter sp.
GTTGCCCACGCCGCCGGTGAGCAGGGTGCCGCCGATGATGGAGGAGGCGATGGCGTTCATCTCGTCCCCCGCGCCGTTGGCCACGTCGCCGCTGCCCACATGGAGGAAGTAGAGGATGCCGCCCAGGCCGGCCAGTACGGAGCACAGCACATGGGCCAGGAACTTGGTCCGGCGCACATTGATGCCCAGCATGTTGGCGCTCTGGCTGTTGCCGCCCACGGCGTAGAAGGCCCGCCCCAGCTTGGTCCAGCGCAGCAGGCAAAACAGCAGGACCACCACCAGCAGGGCGATAATCACGCCCACCTCCACATAGGCCGGGATGTAGACGCCCAGCTTGTTGGGGGCGCCCAGGCCGGGGACGTTGATGCGCATATCCTTCACTGCCAGGAAGCCCTCGTTGGTCACCCGGATGGGCTCCTTGCTGACGATGGTGGTCATGCCCTTGGCAAAGAACATGCCCGCCAGGGAGATGATAAAGGGCTGGATGCCCAGATGGGCCACCAGGAAGCCCTGGACCACGCCGAAGGCCAGGCCGATGCCCAGGCCGATGAGGATGACGGTGAAGATATTGCCGCCCTGCTGTTCCAGGTTTACCGCGCTGGTCATACACACCAGGCAGGTGACGGCGCCCACGCTGATGTCGATGCCGCCGGTAATCATGACGATGCTCATGCCGCAGGAGAGCACGATGAGGGAGGCGTTGTTATTCAAAATGTTCAGAAAGTTCTGTGGCTTGGTAAAGCTGCCGCCCAGAAAGAAGATGGCGGACAGATACAGGATGAAGAAGACCACCACCGTGATGGTGAGCAGCAGGTTGGTGTCGCTCAGAGCGGTCCGTCCCTTCAGGCGGCCTTGGTTATCTACTGCAATTCCTTTCGGCATGTCAGGACACCTCCTTTGCGGCTGGGGCTTTTCCCAGGCTGGCCAGCTTCTCCCGCACCACCGGCGCGCTGAGCACCACCAGCAGGATGACCACTACCGCCTTGTAGGCGGGCAGGGCGGTGGAAGGTACGTCGTACTTATACAGGGTGGTGGTGAGGAACTGGATGACGTAGGCCCCTAAGATGGAGCCGTAGATGTTGAACTTGCCGCCGGACAGGGCGTTGCCCCCCAGGGCCACCGCCAGGATGGCGTCCATCTCAATGTTCTCGGCGATGCGGGAGTAGTTGATGGAGCCGCTGCGGCTGACCCGGATGAAGCCGGCCACCGCCACACACACGCCCAGAATTACATAGGTGAGCAGCTTGACCATCTGAGGGTTGATGCCGTTCAGGCGGGAGGAGTTGGGGTTGATGCCCACCGACTGGGTATACAGCCCCAGGTTGGTGAATTTCAGCACCAGCCAGAACGCTGCAATCACCAAAATGGTGATGAAGATGGGGGTGGGCACCGGGATGCCGGGGAGGAAGGTGCCGGCGTATTTAAAGGCCAGGTCGTTGATGATGGGCAGTTGGTTGTTGTTGATCCAAGCGGCGATGGAGCGCCCGGCGGTGTACATGATGAGGGTGGCCACCATGGGCTGGATGTTGAAGTAGGCCACCAGGGTGCCGTTGAAGGCGCCGAAGAGGGCGGTGACTACAATGCCGATAAGAACGGCCAGGAGCAGGTTCATCTGCATGGTGTCGGCGGTGACCTGTCCGCCGCAGACCATCCGGAGGATGACGCTGCCGGCGATGGCCATAGTGGCGCCCACGGAAATGTCCTGCCCGCCGGAGGAGGCGGTAACCAGCGTCATGCCGATGGCCAGGATCACCAGCTCAGAGGCGTTGTCCAGCACAGAGATGAGATTGCCAGTGAGTACCAGATTGCCCAGGCTGTTCTCCTTGAGGGCAACCGCAAAGAAGGAGGGATCGGCAATCAGATTGAACAGCACCAGCAGAACCAGCGCCGCCACGGGGATGAACAGCTGCTGCCGGGTCAGCCGTTTGAACAGGGGCTCATCGGGCCGTTTTACCTGGGTCTCGGGGTTTTTCACGGGGGTACTCATTCCTCGTCACCTCCTGCGATAGTCGCCATAATCTTGCTCTGAGTCAGGTCCTCGCCGTTGAGCTCGCCCACCAGCTTGCGGTCCCGCATGACCAGCAGGCGGGAACAGGTGCGCAGCATCTCGTCGATCTCCGAGGAGATGAAGGTGGCGCTGGTGCCCTTTTCCGCCAGCTTGAGGACCAGCTTCTGAATCTCGATTTTGGTGCCGATGTCGATGCCGCGGGTGGGTTCATCCAGGATCAGGTACTTGGGGTCGGTGAGCAGCCAGCGGGCCAGGATGCACTTCTGCTGGTTGCCGCCGGACAGGGACTTGATGGGGGTGTCCGCCGAAGCGGTCTTAATCTCCAGCAGCTGAATGTAGTTTTCGGCAAAGGCCTCCGCCTTGGCCCGGCTGATGGGATGGAAGAAGCCCTTCATCACCTGGTAGGCCAGGATGATGTTCTCCCGCACGGACAGGTCGCCTACGATGCCGTCGCCCTTCCGGTCCTCAGGCAGGTAGCCGATGCCCTGCTTCATAGCGTCCAGCGGCTTTTTGATTTTCGCGGGTTTGCCGTCCATCTTCACTGTGCCGCTGGTGACGTGGTCGGCGCCGAAGATGGCCCGGACACACTCGCTGCGCCCCGAACCCAGCAGTCCGGTGAAGCCGTTGACCTCGCCCTTGCGGATGGAGAAGTTGAAGGGCTTGATGCCCGCACTGCTGCACAGGCCCTCGGCCTCCAGCACGGGGGCTCCCTCCTGGCTGATAGCCACGCCGCCGGTTTCGCCCTTGATGTCGGCCATGTCGTCCAGATCCTTGCCCAACATCTTGGACACCAGCTGCACCCGGGGCAGGTCCTCGATGACATACTCGCCCACCAGCTGGCCGTCCCGCAGGACGGTGATGCGGTCGCAGACCTCATAGACCTGTTCCAGGAAGTGGGTGACAAAGATGATACCCACACCCTTTGCCTTCAGGTCCCGCATCAGGCCGAAGAGCTTGACCACCTCCTGCTCGTCCAGGGAGGAGGTGGGCTCATCCAGGATGAGCACCTTGCAGTCCATGTCCACCGCACGGGCGATGGCTACCATCTGCTGTACGGCGATGGAGCAGGAGCCCAGCTGCTGCTTGGGGCTGGCGGGGATGCCCAGGCTTTTCAGGATTTTGCCCGCCCCGCTGTTCATCTGCTTCCAGTTGGCCACAGCCTCCTTGGTGCGGCCGATGTACATATTCTCCGCCACCGTCAGGTTGGGGCACAGGGTGATCTCCTGATACACCGTGCTGATGCCGGCGTTCTGGGCGTCCTGGGGGGAGCGGATGACGGCCGCGCCGTCGATCCCCTTGATGTGGACCTCGCCCCTGTCCTTGGGGTAGACGCCGGTGAGCACCTTGATCAGGGTGGACTTGCCCGCGCCGTTTTCTCCCATCAGGGCGTGGATCTCCCCCTCCCGCAGGGTGAAATCCACATCCTGAAGGGCGCGCACGCCTGGGAAGTATTTGCAGATGCCGCGCATTTCCAATACTGCGCCTTCCTGCATAGGGATACGCCTCCATTCCGATAAATTTAACACGCGGCGCGGCTGACATGCCACGCCGCGTGCCGGTCACATGTAAGTGTGCTATTGACGCGCTGTTGTATTAGGTACCGTAGGTGTCCACGTCGGCCTGAGTGATGGTGGCGGCGTCGAAGCCCGGCTCGGGGTTGTAGATGACCTTCTGAGCGGGTGCAGTGCCGTTCATCAGGTCCTTGATGATGCCGTCCACGACCTCAGCCTGGAGGGGGTTGCACAGGCCCATGTAGTTCCAGCTGCCGTTCAGCACGGACTCCATGGCCCAGGTGTCGCTGTCGAAGCCAATGATAATCACGTCGCCGTCCTTACCGTGGGTGATGCCGGCGTTATCCAGAGCGGACACAGCGCCCCGGGCCATGCCGTTGTTCTCAGCGTAAATCACGTTGAAGGACTTGCCGGAGTTGATGACAGACTCCACGATAGTCTTGGCGGTGGCCTCGTCCCAGCTGGCGGCCTGCTGGGTGACATAGTTCCAGTTGGCCTCAGCGTTGACCTTGGCGTCCAGAGCGCCGGTGCGGCCCACCTGGGCGTCGGAGCCCATCAGGCCCTGGATGTGGATGATGTTGTACTCATCCAGGCCCTGGTCGGCCAGCCAGTTGACAGCGGTCTCGCCCTCGGCAGCCATGTCAGAGACAACGGCGGCCACATACATGCTCTCGTCAGCCTCCAGCATACGGTCGAAGAGGATGACATAGGTGCCGGCGTCCTGGGCGTCCTTCAGAACGGTGTCCCAGCCGGTGGTGGAGGCGGGGGACAGCAGGAGGAAGTCCACCTCGTCCTGGATCATCTGCTGCGCAGTAGCGATCTGCTGGGCAGCGTCGTTGTTGTTGAAGAAGGTGGCCTTATAGCCGTTTTCCTCGGTGAAGGTGGAGCGCATAGCCGCGTCGTTGGCGGTGCGGTAGCCGGACTCGTTGGGGTCGTTGTTGATGACGCCCACGGTGATCAGATCGCCGCTGGGGGCAGGAGCAGGGGTGCTGCTGGCAGCGCCGCTGCCGCTGGAGGCCGCTCCGCTGCTGCCATTGGAGGCAGCGCTGCCGTTGCCGCCATTGTTGCCGCCGCCGCAGGCGGCCAGAGACAGGGCCATAGCCGCGGCCAGAGCAATACTCAGAATCTTTTTCATTTTACTTCCTCACTTTCTAAAAAATAATGATGCGCTGGATTTTGAAGCTGATATTAGCATAGCATTTGTATGTTTGACTGTCAATAATTTGTATTGGTTTTTTTTGCTTTTCTAGGATTTAAACAATACAAATTTAAGCCAAAACGAAGGGGCGAAAAATACAAATTTTAAGTTGCGGCAAAAAATGTTGCAAATATCGGATAAAAATAAAAAATATAGATATCTTTTAAAGTGGTTTATCTGCTTGAATTTCTCCCGATTTTTCCAAAGAACTTCGTCAAACTGCATAAGATGCTCGGCTAAATCATTTTTCTGTTGTACAAATTCTGACCTTATGCTATAATCCACCTTAGATTGACGCTTGAGCAAGGAGGCCCGGATCTATGGCACCCAAATACCAATCCATCGCCGACTCCCTGCGGCTGGAAATTGAAAACGGCCTGTACAGCAGCAAGCAGCTGCTCCCCACAGAGCAGCTGCTGTGCCAGCGCTTTCAAATCAGCCGGCAGACGGTCCGCCGGGCTCTCTCCCTGCTGGAAGAGGAAGGGCTTATCATCCGGCGGCAGGGCAGCGGATCCCGGCTGCGGGAGCGCGTCGAGCCGGAGCCGATGTTAAACTGCACCGTGGCGGTGGTAACTACCTATATCAACGACTACATTTTCCCTGGCATCCTGCAGGGCATGGAGACCATCCTCACCGCAAACAGCAGCGCCCCGCTGCTCTTCGCAACGCGGAATCAAATTTCGGTTGAGCGGAAAATTCTCCAGACCCTGTTGACCATAAAAGACCTGGACGGCGTACTGATGGAGGGGAGCAAGACGGCGCTTCCCAACCCCAACCTGGACCTGTATCAGAAGCTGATTGACCAGGGGGTCCGCCTGGTTTTCATCAACGGCACCTATCCCCAGCTGGCCGATATCCCCTCTGTCCTGGCCGACAACAGCGGCGGCGGGCGGATGCTGGTGGAGTATCTCCACGGAAAAGGGCACGAGCACATTGCCGGCATTTTTAAAAGCGACGATATGCAGGGGCCGCTGCGCTACGCCGGCTATGTGGAGGCCCTGCGGGACCTGGAGCTCCCCCTGGAGGATGGGAGAATCTGCTGGTACAATACGGAGACCAGGGGGTCTTTCCAGTCCGAGGCCTTTTTAGATTCCCTCCTCAGCGGCTTTGCAGGCTGCTCGGCCATTGTGTGCTATAACGACGAGGTGGCCATCCGCGTGGTCTCCCACCTGAAAAAGCGGGGCGTTGGGATTCCCCAGGAGATGGCGGTGGTCAGCTTCGACAACAGCCAATACAGCGAGCTGGCCCCGGTGCGGATCACCTCTCTCTCCCATGGGTCCCAGAACCTGGGAGAGCTGGCCGCCGATTTGATGCTGGGCCTGCTCCGGGGGGAGGAGCGCCCGTCCGTGGTAGTCCCCTGGGTCCTGATGGAAAAGGAGAGCAGTTAAGAAGCGGTACCAATCGCCTCAGCACGCATCTTTCCGGCCAAAATTGCCCTTGGCGTCGTTAAAAAACTTGAAATACACTACGTGTCCCGGGATTTTTTGCCTTGCCAGCGACAATTTTCTCTCGTAAATCTGCATACTTCCGCGAATGGTGCAGCTTCTAATTTCCCTTACGGGTTTTTGAGGTGACCTTTGTGAATCGTTCCCTGTTTCGTATACTGGTTGGCCTGTCCATCCCCACAATGACGGAGGAGATCCTCCGCACCCTGCTGCAGTATGTGGATACTGCCATGGTGGGCCAACTGGGGGAACAGGCCACAGCCGCCGTCAGCGTCACCACCACCGTCACATGGCTGGTAAACAGCATCCCGGCGGCGGTGGGGACGGCGATTCTGGTGCTGATCTCCCAGGCGGCGGGGATGGGGGATCGGGATCGGGCGGCAAAGCTGTCTCAGCAGGCGCTGTTTCTGGCGGTGGCCTTCGGCGTGCTCTGCGGCGGGCTGTCCATGGCCCTCAGTCCCTTTATCCCAATCTGGATGGGGGCGGAGGAGGGCATCCAGGTCCAGGCCTCCCGCTACTTTTTCATTGTCAGCCTGCCCATGGTGTTCCGCGCCGCCAACAGTATTTTGGGGGCGGCCATTCGGGCTACCCAAAACACAAAGACTCCCATGCTGATCAGCCTGGGGGCAAATTTACTGAATATGGCGCTGAACTACCTGCTGATCTATTCCTGCGGCCTGGGGGTGACAGGCGCGGCCGCGGCGTCGGCAATCTCTTACACCTTCTCCGGGACCTTGATGTTCCTGGCCTACCGCCGGACGCCGCTGCTCCGCTGGGGCTGGCGGGAGTTTTCGGTGGACCGCGCCCTGCTCCGGCGGTGCGCGGAGGTGGGAACGCCGGTGCTGGGCATCGGCGTGACCTCCTGTTTGGGGTATGTGGTCTTTGCCGGGATGGTGTCCGACAGCATGGGGACCACGGTGTTTGCAGCCCATTCCATCGCCGTAACGGCGGAGACAATTTTTTATATCCCTGGCTACGGCCTGCGCACCGCCACCTCCGCTCTGGTGGGGGCGGCGCTGGGAGAGGGAGATTACCATAAGCTGAAGTCGGTGAGCAAATTAAGCGTCTGCCTGACAATTGGGATGATGTGTCTGAGCGGGGGGATTCTCTACCTGGTGGCCCGGCCGCTGATGGCCCTGTTTTCCCCGGTGGAGGCGGTGGTGGAGCTGGGGGCGGAGATGCTGCGCCTGGTGTCTTTCTCCGAGCCGTTTTTTGGGCTGATGGTGGTGCTGGAGGGGATTCTCTACGGCATGGGCCGCACCCGGGGCGCGTTTTTAATTGAGACAGGCAGTATGTGGGGGGTGCGCATCCTGTTTACCTTCCTGTGTGTGCGGGTGTGGGGGCTGGGCCTCCGGGCGGTGTGGTACTGCATGATTGCCGACAATGTGTGCAAGGCGGCGCTGTTTGCCGGGGTTTTTGGGGCGGTCTACCGCAATCCCGCCCGTTTGGGCAGAGAAATGGGGCGGTAAGGGTGCGGAGAGTCCGGTGAAGGGAGGGCCGCGTTGGCGGCGCTCCAAAATTTTCTTTAGCGAATTAAAAAATAGGGCTTGACAAGCGGGGGAGGGGACGCTATAATAACTCCAACAACCAAACAGCAGACAAACCTGTGAGGAAGAGTAGTAGCCGGCACAGCAAACCTTTTCAGAGAGTCCCGGGTGGTGGAATCGGGACGGGGCGCGGCCAGGTGAATGGACTTTCGAGGGCGGCTTGAAAGGGGAGACCCAAGTAGATGCCGACGGGTACCCACCCGTTATCCATCGGGCACGCGTGATGGCGCGTGAAGCGAGCGGACGTTTTTCAAACGTCAATTTGGGTGGTATCGCAGGAGTGCAGCTCTTGTCCCATGTGGGATGAGGGGCTGTTTTTTTATTGCTCCAAATAGAAAAGCAGCCTCGGCTGACCGCTCCAACAAACCCGGGCCAACGGCAAGGCCCTCTCATCTGCCGCCTAAATATTTTAATTGGAGGAACCCGACATGAAAAAGATCAACAAGATGAACAAAATCCTGACCCTGGCCCTGTCTCTGGCCATGACCCTCTCCCTGTGTGCCTGCGGCGGTGGAAATGGCGGCAATTCCGCCGGCTCCAGCGGCGCTCAGTCCCAGAATAACGGAGCGGTCAGCAGCAGCCAGCAGAACTCTACCACCAGCAACACCACCTACAAGGTGGGTATCATCAAGCTTATGGACCACGCCTCCCTGAATCAGATCGAGGACAGCCTCCAGGCCGAGCTGGATAAGCTGGGCGGAGAGCTGGGCGTCACCTTTGATTACGCCGATTACACCGCCTGCGGCCAGGGTGACGGCTCCACCCTCCAGGCCATCGCGGCCCAGATGATCTCCGATGACGTGGACGTGATTGTCCCCATCGCCACCCCCGCCGTCCAGACTACTATGGCTACCACTGAGGACGCCGGCATCCCCATCATCTTCTCCGCTGTCTCCGATCCCATCAACGACGGTATTGTGGCCGATATGAA
>JAAWLY010000087.1 GCA_022798155.1 Lawsonibacter sp.
TCCTCCGGGTCGATGTTGGCCATGCGCAGCACGTTGGGGTGGATCATCCCCGCGCCCAGCAGCTCGATCCAGCCCTCGCCCTTGCAGGTGGGGCAGCCAACGCCGCCGCACTTGTGGCACTGCACATCCATCTCACAGGAGGGCTCGGTGAAGGGGAAGTGATGGGGCCGGAACCGGGTGACGGTGCCTTTGCCGAACAGCTCCTCAGCCAGCAGGTTCAGGGTGCCCTTCAGGTCGGCCATGGTGACGTTCTTGTCGATGACCATCCCCTCCACCTGGTGGAACATGGGGGAGTGGGTGGCATCCACCTCGTCCTTGCGGTAGACCCGGCCGGGGGCGATGATGCGGATGGGCAGGGGCATGGTGTCCATGGCCCGCACCTGCATGGGGGAGGTCTGGCTGCGGAGCATGACCCGGCTGTCCTCGTCAAAATAGAAGGTATCGCTCCAGTCCCGGGAGGGGTGGCCCTCGTCGGCGTTGAGGCGGTCGAAGTTCAGCTCGGCCAGTTCAATTTCGGGGCCGTCCAGCACGGTGAAGCCCATGCCCACAAAGATGTCCTTGATCTCATCCAGGGCGCTGTACATGGGGTGCTTGTGGCCCATTTTAACGGCCTTGCCGGGGACGGTGACATCCAGGGCCTCGGCCTTGAGACGGGCGTCCATAGCCTCGGTCTCCAGCTTCTGGGAAGCGGCCTCGATGGCCTGCTCCAGGGCGGAGCGGACATCGTTGGCCAAGGCGCCCATGGCGGGCCGCTCCTCGGCGGACAGCCTGCCCATCTGCTTGAGGACGGCGGTGAGCTGGCCCTTCTTGCCCAGGTATTTCACCCGCAGCTCGTCCAGGGCGGCGGGGGAGGCCACCGCCTCGAAGGCGGCCAGGGCCTCGCTTTTGATTGCTGCTAACTGTTCTTTCATTGATAAAACTCCTTTGTTGGGATTGGATAAACAAAAACGCCTTTCCTCCCCATATCCTGGGGACGAAAGGCAACCCTTCCGCGGTACCACCCGCATTCGCGCTGAGAAGCGCGCACTTTAAACCTCCGGTAACGGCGGAGAACCCGTCCCCCTCTCGGGGGCCGCTCCCGGGCGAACCAAGCGGATAACCGCTCCGGGGCGGCTTTCAGCCGATGGCAGCCCCTCTCTGATGAGTGTACTCCGCTATTTTCCCGTTCCACGCATTTGAACAACCGTATTTATACCACAAAAATTCTTGTAATGCAAGAGGAAAAGGGGTATAATTCCAAAAAAGCGGGCGTTTCTATTTTCCTATCGAAGAGATAGGAAAATACTATGGACAAATTTGGTCCGCTATGGTAGAATAGGCCAAACATTAGATAAAGGGAGGTTTTCTCCATGCTGGAACTACAGCACATCAGCTATAACGTGGAGCAGGACGGCGAAAACAAGGGCATCCTGCATGACGTTGATTTGACCATTAACGAGCGCTTTGTAGCCATCACCGGCCCCAATGGAGGCGGCAAATCCACCCTGGCCAAGGTGATTGCCGGCATCCTCACTCCCACCCGGGGCCGCATCCTCTTCAACGGGGAGGACATCACCGGGCTGACCATCACGGAGCGGGCCCGGAAGGGCATCAGCTTTGCCTTTCAGCAGCCGGTGCGGTTCAAGGGCCTGACGGTGAAGGACCTGATTACCCTGGCCAGCGGGAAAAATATCGGCGTGCCCGAGGCCTGCAATTATCTCTCCGAGGTAGGGCTGTGCGCCAAGGACTATATCGACAGGGAGGTGGACGCCTCTCTGTCCGGCGGCGAGCTCAAGCGCATCGAAATCGCCACCATCATGGCCCGGGGGACCGCCCTGTCCGTCTTTGACGAGCCGGAGGCGGGCATCGACCTGTGGTCCTTCTCCAACCTGATCCAGGTCTTTGAGCAGCTGCACAAGAAGATCAACGGTTCTATCCTCATCATCTCCCACCAGGAGCGGATTCTCAATATTGCCGACCGCATCATCGTCCTGTCGGGCGGCAAGGTCATCAACGACGGCTCCAGGGAGGACGTCCTGCCCACTCTGCTGGGAGGCGCTCCCGGGGTGTGCTCCGCCCTGACGGAGAAGGTGCGGTAAAGGAGGAATTACTATGGACGCAATTCAGAAAAGCCTGCTGGAGCAGGTGGCCGGGCTCCACGAGGTCCCCGAGGGGGCCTACAACATCCGGGCCAACGGCCAGAAGGCGGGGCGGAACACCACCGCCAACATCGACATTGTCACCAAGACGGACAAGGACGGCATCGACATCATCATCAAGCCGGGCACAAAAAACGAGTCGGTCCACATCCCGGTGGTGCTGAGCATGAGCGGCCTCCACGACATGGTGTACAACGACTTTTTCATCGGCGAGGGCAGCGACGTGACCATCATTGCCGGCTGCGGCATCCACAACTGCGGGGTGCAGAATTCGGAGCACTCGGGTATCCACACGTTTTATGTGGGCAAAAACGCCCGGGTGCGCTATGTGGAAAAGCACTACGGCGAGGGGGACGGCTCCGGAGAGAACATCATGAACCCCACCACCGTGGTGGAGATGGAGGAGGGGAGCTACATGGAGATGGAGACCACCCAGATCAAAGGGGTGGACTCCACCGTCCGTACCACCAAGGCCAAGCTGGGCCCCAACGCCACCTTGATTATCAAGGAGAAGGTGATGACCCACGGCAAACAGCTGGCCAAGTCCGACTTCACCGTGGATCTGGACGGCGAGGGCTGTCACACCAATGTGATCTCCCGCTCGGTGGCCCGGGAGCAGTCCAAGCAGATCTTCCTGGCCCGGATTAACGGCAACGCCGCCTGCTACGGCCATTCGGAATGCGACGCCATCATCATGGACGAGGGGGTGGTCTCCGCCATTCCCGAGGTCACCGCCAACTGCCTGGACGCCCAGTTGGTCCACGAGGCCGCCATCGGCAAGATCGCCGGGGAACAGCTGACCAAGCTGATGACCTTAGGGCTGACCGAAAAGGAGGCCGAGGAGCAGATCGTCAACGGGTTTTTGAAATAGGAGGTATCCCATGTTACCCTTAGCCACCGCCGCCCAGATGAAAGAGCTGGACCGCCGGGCCATTGAGGAGCGGGGGGTATCCTCCCTGGAGCTGATGGAGCACGCCGCCCGGGCCGTGGCGGATACGGTCTGGGAGCTGCTTCACCCGGAGGAGGACGGTTTCAGCCCTGTCCTCAGCAGTTTTTCCTCCATGATCGTCCTGCGCAAAAAGGACGACCCGCCCCCCACTAACGAGGAGGAGCGGCAGGTTGCGGAACTCCGGGAAATTGTGGAGTCCAAAAACACCGACCCTACCCCCCGGATCGCGGTGTTCTGCGGTCCGGGCAACAACGGCGGGGACGGGGTGGCCTGCGCCCGTCTGCTGATGGAAAAGGGTGGTTGCCGCGTCCGGGCCTTCTTTGTGGGCGACCGGGCCAAAATGACCCCGGACGAAAAGACCATGGAGGACAGGTTCACTGCCGCCGGGGGCCGTCTGGAGGACTTCTCGGTGGATATGACCAGCCGGGAGACCCTGGAGGCCACCATGGACTATGAGCAGCAGAAGCTGCTCACCTGGATTTCCACCTGTGATGTGATGGTGGACGCCCTCTTCGGCATCGGGCTGAAACGGCCTGTGGAGGGGGTGTTCCGCACCGCTGTGATGCAAATGCAGGGCAGACCGCGCTGCCCGGTGGTGGCCTGCGACGTCCCCTCCGGGGTGAACGCCGACACCGGGGAAGTGCTGGGGGAGGCGGTTCAGGCCAAGGTGACCGTCACCTTCACCCGGGGCAAGCCGGGGCTGTATTCCGGAGAGGGGGCAGTCAAAGCCGGCGAGGTCCGCATGGTGGACATTGGCATCCCACACGATTTAGAGTATCAGATGTTCCGGGACTTACCCCGTCTGGAGATAATAAACTCGCCCAACGACGGACTGCCCCGCCGCCCACGGAACGCCCACAAAGGAGACTTTGGAAAAATCTTCGTCTTGGCCGGGGCTGAGGGCTATACCGGCGCTCCGGTGCTGGCGGCACGCGCCGCCCTGCGCACCGGGGCGGGGCTGGTGTTCCTGGGAGTTCCCAGGGATATCTACCCCATTGTGGCAGTCAAGTGCGACGAGGCCATGCCCTTCCCGCTCCCGGAGGACTACTCCGCCATTTTGGAAAAAGCGAGGGGCTGTGACGCGGCCCTGATCGGCCCCGGTCTGGGCCGCGCCCCGGAGACGGAGGCCCTTGTTCTCCGCCTGCTGTCCGACCTGGACCTCCCGGTTGTGCTGGACGCCGATGGCATAAACGCGGTGGCGGGGCATATAGATGTATTGGACAAACGCTCCGCGCCTACCGTCCTCACCCCACACGAGGGGGAGTTTGCCAGGCTGACGGGCTGTGAGCTGCCCATCCGGGACCGGCTGTCCGCCGCCCGGGAGTTTTCCAGGGCCCATGGCTGCATCCTAATCCTCAAAGGACATGGGACCATCACCGCCGGGCCGGACGGCTCCGCCTTTATCAACACCACCGGTAATCCCGGCATGGCCAAAGGCGGCTCCGGGGACGTGCTGGCGGGGATGATTGCCGCCCTGCTGGGGCAGAAGCACCTGCATCGGGAGCGGCGGACAGGGGACAACGCTTTGGAGCTGGCGGCGGACGCGGTATTCTATCACGGCGCGGCGGGAGACGCCTGCGCCGGTCAATTCGGCGAGTATGCCATGCTGCCCTCCGACCTCGTCGAGGCCCTGCCCAAAATCTTGCGGGAGTGGACAGAGGACGGACCGTAGGGCGCGCCGGCCCCGGCGCGCCGCGTCATGCGGTGTGTTATGCAGAACTGTAGGGGCGGATATCATCCCCCCTACATACACAACCTATTTCAAATTTTGGAGGTACTACCTGTGCGCAGACGTCTGATTTGCGTACTAATGACGACCCTCCTGCTGACGGGCTGCGGCCAGGCGGGAGGAAATCAGGCGGAGGAGCTGGCTCTGACCATCCGGGGAGAATATCTGACCATGGATGGCTGCGCCGCCCGGGCGGCGGTTACCGCCGACTACGGCCAGCGGGTGTATCAGTATGAGATGGCCGTTTCGGTGAACGGGGAGGAGACCCTCCTCACCTTGTCCGCCCCGGAGACGGTGGCGGGGCTGACCGCCCGGATGACCGGAGAGGAGAACCTGCTGGAGTTTGACGGTGTGGCGGTGGAGACCGGACCGCTGGACGACAGCGGCCTGACTCCCGTCTCCGCCCTGCCCGCCCTGCTGGAGGCGGCGAAGTCGGGCTACATCACCGCCTGTGCCCTGGAGGAGGACGAAGCCCTGCTCCGGGTGGACTGCGGCGACCCGGCGGGCAGTCCCGGCACTGGGACGGAGTACGCGCTGTGGTTCGACGCCTCCACCCACGCTCTTACTCGGGGAGAAATCTCGCTGGATGGGTTTCGGGTGATTTTGTGTGAGTTTTCCGATTTTACTATATAGAAGGCGATACATATGACAGACAGAAAAATGGTCCGCACCTGGGCGGAGGTGGATCTGGACGCGCTGGAGCACAACTACCATCTCCTGCGGGGGCTGGCCCCGCAGGCCAAATTTCTGGGCCTGGTGAAGGCCAACGCCTACGGCCACGGGGCGGTGCCCATTGCGAAAAAGCTCCAGGCGCTGGGGGCCGATATGCTGGCGGTGGCCTGCCTGGACGAGGCCGTGGAGCTGAGACAGGCGGGCATCACCATTCCCATCCTCTGCCTGGGCCAGACCCCGGTGGAGCTGGCCGGCGAGCTGCTGGCGTACAATGTCACCCAGACGGTGGGCGACCTGGAGACGGGAAAAGCCCTCTCTGACGCCGCCGTTAAGGCCGGAAAGATGCTGACCATCCACGTCAAAGTGGACACCGGCATGGGCCGGCTGGGATTTGTGTGGGGAGAGCCGCCTACAGCGGACGCAGCTCGGGAAATTATTGTACTGTCCACCCTGCCCGGCCTGAAGGCTGAGGGGATTTTCACCCACTTTTCCGACGCCGACGGCAGTGAGGAGTATACCCGGCGGCAAGAGGGCCGGTTTCGGGAGGCGATTCAGGTTCTGGCGGACTGCGGCGTGAAATTCAAAATTTGCCATTGCGCTGCCAGTGCCGCTGTGTTAAACTATCCCTATACCAGTATGGATATGATCCGCCCCGGCATCGCTCTGTACGGCTACTGTCCTGCGCCCGGGATGGACAACCCGGGCTTAAAGCCGGTGATGACGGTGAAAAGCCGGATCGCTGTTGTCCGAACCCTCCCCGCCGGGAGCTTTATCAGTTACGGCCGCACCGCCACGCTGCACCAGGTTTCCAGGCTGGCCGTTGTGCCCATCGGCTACGGGGACGGCTACCCCCGAGCGCTGTCCAACGAGATGGACATGCTGATTCGCAGCATTCCATGCCCCATTGTAGGCCGGATCTGCATGGATATGTGTATGGTGGACGTCACTGGCCTGGAGGATGTACAGCCCGGCGAGGTGGCCACCGTCTACGGACCGAAATTGACGCAGCGGGCGGCGAAGCTGGCCGGGACCATCCCCTATGAATTATTGTGCCAGCTCACCCCCAGGGTTCCCCGCCTGTATTTAGAGGACGGGAGTGTAATTTCCTGAAAATTCTCCGGAAGGCTGCCGGACAGGCCCGACAACCGCCTGTCCTCCGCCGTGACCACCCGGCCTGTCCTAACATAGGATGAGTTGGAGCACGGGGGCGCCGGACCCCTGGGGCTGTGGGGTGCGGCGGGCGATTGGAGCGAGCCGGGGCCGCAGGGCCGTATGACGGCTCAAATTCTTGTTCCGGAAAAGGTATAAAGCCCGCCGCCCCGTGGGAGAATCATAGTACAGCGTTACATAAACCCAGGCTGTAACGCTGTGCTATCTTCCAGCGGAGTGTGAGTGTACTTGGATAACAGCGTAAAACGAGGCGATATCTTCTACGCCGATTTAAGCCCTGTGGTGGGCAGTGAACAGGGGGGCGTGCGCCCTGTCCTCATCGTGCAGAACGACACCGGTAACCGGCACAGCCCCACCGTCATCGCCGCGGCAATCACGTCCCAGACGGGGAAGGCACGGCTGCCCACCCATATCTCGGTGGCGCCGTTGAGCTGCGGCCTGCCCAAGGAGTCGGTGATCCTGCTGGAGCAGGTGCGTACTCTGGATAAGCGCCGCCTGCGGGAGAAGATGGGCCGCCTGGATGACAGCGTCATGAAACAGGTGGACGCCGCCATTGCCGTGAGCTTCGGCCTCCACCCGGAGACAATGGTATAACATCAGGGGCGGTCTGTGGCTGTCTGCGGAGACAATGCGTAAATGAAGCGGGCGGCCGCGGGCCGCCCCTACATAAAGAGAAGGAGCGTACTTATGAAGAGACTGGACAAGCGCTGGACAATCCGCCTGGGAGCCCTGGCACTGACCGCCACCCTGCTGGGTACGGTGGCGGCCCTGGCCGCGGGAGGGGACCAGAACGACCCCCTGGTCACCCTGAGCTACTTAAACCAGACGGCCATCCCCCAGATTGTCAAGCAGGTGGAGGAAAAAACCGCCGCCACGCAGAAGGAGCTGGAAAAGACCTTCGCCGACCAGATCAGCCAGTACCGCCAGACCGGGGGCCAGGGGGGCGCCGGTGGGACCGCCGGCTCCGCCTCCTATACCCTGGTGACCATGACCGGCGGTCAGGTCATGTCTCTGGAGGTGGGCTGCGAGGTGCTGCTCCGAATCGGGTCTGTCACCGTCCAGGCAGACAGCTCCCCCGCCCTCATCGACCTGTCCTCCGGCGGGACGCTGAACAAGGGCGCGGCCCTGACCCAGAACCACCTGTATATGTCCACCATCGCCGGCCGCACTCTCACCGCCTCCGGCACGGTGAAGATTCTGGTCCGGGGCGGCTATTCTCTCGTCTAATCTGCATAAAAACCGTTCGCCGGCTGTGCGGACGGTTTTTGTTGCAATTTTGTTTGCCAACGAGTATAATGGGAAAAAACAATTGCCATATTTTCGGTGTCCTGCTCGAGGGCAGACACGCAAAGGAGCTTTTTATGAAAGAGATCAAGCTGCCCCAGGGGTACAAGCCCCTGCTTTCCATCTACGAGACCCAGCGGGCCATCGACCTGGGCAACCGGCTGTTTGCCGACAAGCTGGCGGGAGCGCTGCGGCTGCACCGGGTGTCCGCCCCCCTGTTTGTGGCGGTGTCCTCTGGCCTGAACGACGATCTGAACGGTGTGGAGCGGGCGGTGGCCTTCGACGTTAACGGCGTGGAGGGGGACGCCGCCGTGGTCCACTCTCTGGCCAAGTGGAAGCGCTACGCACTGAAGCGCTACCAGTTCCACCCCGGCGAGGGGCTGTACGCCAACATGAACGCCATCCGCCGGGACGAGGAGCTGGACTCTCTCCACTCCGCCTACGTGGACCAGTGGGACTGGGTCCACAACCGGCATGATAATGTTAAAGACAAAGAAAAAACCGTCCCATAGTTTACTGCTGTGGAACAGCAGATAATAAAAACATATACTTGCACTGATC
>JAAWLY010000088.1 GCA_022798155.1 Lawsonibacter sp.
CCCTCCACCTTGTCCATGCCGTCGTTCCAGTCGCCGCCCCCCATCCTGGCCAGGTCGTGGGGGCCGGTGCCCCGGTCCAGGGCACAGCGGATAGCGGCCAGGCCGTGGTGGAACAGGCTGTCCCGCTTTTCGCTCTCCCCGGGGGTCTCATACCGGTCCCTCTCTCCCGGCTCCAGGGGCTTTCCCGCCAGATAGGGGACCTCCTCCTCCAAAACAGCCCAGTCCCCGGTGACGGCGCAGTACCGCCCCGTCACCCAAGGCAGCCACAGCAGGTCGTCCGACACCCGGGTACGCACCCCGGCCCCTTGGGGCGGGTGCCACCAGTGCTGCACATCCCCCTCCTCAAACTGCCGGGAGGCACACAGCAGCAGCTGCTCCCTGGCCCGCTGGGGCCAGGTGTACAGCAGGGCGGCCGCATCTTGCAGCTGGTCCCGGAACCCGAAGGCCCCGCCGTTTTGATACTGGCTGGTCCGGGCCATCACCCGGCAGGCAATTACCTGGTAGAGACACCAGCCGCTGAGATAGCGGTCCAGCGCCCCGTCCGGACTGTGCACCGTCAGGGCGGACACCCTCTCCCCCCACCAGGACCGGGCCTTCTCCTGCTCCGCATGAAAGCCCTCCCGGAAAAACCGGGAGCAAGGGGCTCCCCCTTTCTCCTTGGTCACCAGGGCCACAGGCTGGCCGTTATGCAGGGCGGCGGAGAGGGCCTCCCCCTCCCCCATGCGGTAAACCAGCTGTCCGGAGGCCCCGGTCAGCGTAAACCGCAGGATGCGGCGGTTGTCCCCCAGGGGGACAAAGCCTTCGGTGATCAGCCTGGCTCCGGGCAGTTCCTTCTCCCACCGGGCCAGGCCGGGGCGGTAGGTGACGGCGCAGGGGCAGCCATCCCCGGCGGCAAAAACGGAATATTTCTTCTCGTTAATACGGACGGTAATCTTCTCCCGGCCCCCCACGGCCAGGGGGTCGTTGGCCCAGGGGGACAGCTTCCCTTCCCGGGAATTGCCCCCGGCCCACAAAAACCCCGCCCCCGTCTCGTTGGCCAGCCAGCCGAAGTCCGGGTTACATAATACCTGTGACCACCCCACCAGAGGCAGTTGAGCCCCGCAGCGGATGGTAACGGCGTCCCCCTCCATCTCCCAGGGGGCGGGGCCGGGGGACAGCTCCACCGGGGGCGGCGGGGCGGTCTCCTCCTCCCGCTCCCCCTCCTCCAGAGGCAGGACAGCCCTGGCCCAGCCCAGCACCACCGGGGCGGCCTCGGGTCCGGCCAGGTGAATGCCCCCCCTGGCCCCCAGGCAGGCCTCCGCCCCCAGCTTCTTTACTTCCTCGGTCAGAGCGGAGCGCAGGGGGCGGCGGTAATCGCCCCCTTCCTCCACCAGCAGCACCAGGTCAAAGGGATACCCCCACCGGGTGAGCAGCTGGTGCCAGCGGCACCACAGGGCGGCCCCCTCCACCCCCTCCGCCTCGGACAGCTTCCCGGCGGCGATGGGCAGGTCGCCGGAGATGCCGTAGGGCCACAGGGTGTTCTGGGGCGGGCGTGGAGTTTCTCCCTCCGCCGCGGCCAGCCGGGCCAGCAGCGTGAAGGCCGCCAGGGCCTCCTGCTCAGACAGAGTCAGCTTCTGCACCAGAGGGGCCAGGGAGGCGGCGGCGCCCTTCCCCTCCAACATCCGCCGCGCGCCCCCCTGGGCGGCGGGGGCGGTATCCCCCACCGCCAGGGCCAGGTGGAACGACTGCTTTTTCCCGGGGGGCAGCAGCACCGGAATGCGTACCATCAGGCAGGGGTCGGGACCGGGCTCCCCCGTCCAGGGGCCCAGCCCCCCTCCGGCCAGCGCCCGCAGGCCCCCTCGGCCCAGGGCGTCAGAGCGATCCAGAGAGGCGGAGCTCCCCTCCCCCGTCCAGGCGGCGGCCAGATACCGCTCCCCCTCCTCCCCCCGGGGGCGGCGGTGGAACAGGGCCCCGCCCTCCTCCCGGGAGCAGTCCAAAAACAGCCGGGAGAAGGCGGGGTGGGCGTCAAAGTCCCGCTGGGGGCACAGCACCGGCTCCAGATAGGCCAGCAACTCCCCCCGCAGGGGGGCCTCCCCCGACCAGGTCAGCTCCACCCGGCGCAGCTCTCCGTTCTCCTGCCGGGGGACGGACAGCTCAATTCGGGAGAACAGCCCTCCGCTGCGACAGCTCCAGCTCATCCCGGTGGCCGAGCTGGCCCAGCGGTACTCCCCCTTCTGATACAGGGGGGCGGGGGTCAGCCCTATCACTCCCGCCGGGCCCCGGAAGAAAAAGGATACCCCGGCGGGGGCGCAGTACTCCCCCGGCCGGGCCAGGGCCACCGCCGCGCCCCCCGTCTGGGATGCGGTCAGGCCGTTGTCACAGGCCAGCACAGTCCAGCCGCCGCTGCTAAGAAGCTGACACTCCGGGGCACGCCGGCCAAAGCCCTCCCCCTCCCTCTCCAAGGCGGGGCCGGAGGCGGGCCGGGGCCGGGCCGGCAGGTCCCGCTCCTCCTGCTTCATAATGGGCGCCCCCACCGGCACCCGCTCCTGGAGCAGCTCCCGGTAGGCGGACATGTCGCAGTCGCTCATAAACCGCTTTTGCATTACGTTGTCCCGCAGGGCGTTGTCGATAGCCGTCAGGCTCATCCCCAGGTGGTGGGACATATAGGAGCGCACCACCTCGTACCGCTCCTCCCCGGCCAGCCGGGCGGGGGTGTAGTCCACCGCCTCGTAAAGCCCGAAGCGGCCCTCCAGCCCCATGTCCCGCAGCCGCCGGAGGTTGCGCAGAGCGCTGTGGGGGGCCAGGGTCAGGGCCAGGAAGGAGGCGTAGGGCGACACCACCAGCTCGGCGTCCAGCCCCCGCTTCAGCCCCAGAGCCTGGACGCCGTGGGCCTTATACTGGTAGCTGAGCCCTGGGTCAAAGGCGTAAAATCCCGACTCCGAGACGCCCCAGGGGGTCTTGGTCTTGTCCCCCCGGCGCTTCTGGGCGTAGACGCAGAAGGCCAAGGTCTCATACAGGAAGGAGTTTGGCTCGCAGGGCAGCAGCAGGTTGGGCATGAAATACTCAAACATGGTGCCCGTCCAGGAGGCCATGCCGCAGTAGTCGTTGTCCCCCAGCAGCATCCGGCCCAGCCGCCGCCAGTGGCGGGCGGGCACCTCCCCCCGAGCCACGGCAATAAAGCTGATCTGCCGGGCCTCGCTGGCCATCAGGTCGTAATACCCGTCGGTGAGCTTGTCCCGCTCCACCTCATAGCCGATGGAAAACAGCCGCCGCTCCCGGTCGAACAGCGGGGCGCAGTCCATGGCGTTGGACAGAGCCTCGGCCCGCCGGGCCAGGTCAGCCTCCCCCCACCGGTACAGCCCCTCCCGCAGAGCGATGAGGCACCCCCGCAGGTTGCCGCTGTCCACCGTGGACACATACCGGGGATGGAGGGGCTTTCCCGTGGCGGTGTCGTACCAGTTGTACAGGTGGCCGCGCCACTTGTCCAGCCTCTCCACCGTATCCAGGATATGGGAAATCAGATCCACCGCCCGCTTCCGGGGGGTCAGATCCAGGTCGGCCGCCGCCAGGACGGACAGCAGGGCCATACCGATATTGGTGGGGGAGGTCCGCCGGGCCAGAGCGGGCCCCGGCTGCTCCTGCCAGTTGTCCGGGGGAAGGTAGTGGTCCTCCGGTCGCAGGAAGGTGTCAAAGTACCGCCAGATCAGGGCTGCCTGGTGCAGCAAAAAGGCCCGGTCGGCAGGGGGCAGGGCCCGCCCCTTGGGCCAGGGGCGGCTGACCGCCCAGGCCAGCACCGGGGCCAGCAGCCACACCAGCCCCACCGCTTTTCCAATCCGCAGCTGGGCAAAGAGGACTACAAAAATCCCCGCTGCCGCCGAGAACCAGGCCTTTTTGTAGTAAAAGGGCACGCTCCCTTTCCCCTTTTCCGTCTGGGCGGCGGTGACCCAGGCCAGCATATTTTTGTGGGAGACGGCCATCCGCCATAGAGCGGCGCAGACGGCGCTCAGGGAAATATAGGCCTGGTAGGGCAGAAAGACCAGCTGGATGGCCGTCTGCAAAATGGCCCCGGCCAGTCCGGCGATAACGGTAGAGTGGTACCGCCGGCGCCTGCCCGCAGGCCGGACGGCCAGCTCCGCCCCGGACAGCAGCAGGTTAGAGGCCGCAGCCACCACCGCCACGCCCCCCGCCCAGGCAAACACCCGCCCGGACAGGCACATGCCCAGCACCAGGGTCAGCAGGGTGAACACAGAGCTGAGCGACCGGCGCAGGTTGTCAAAAATCTTCCACCTGGCCAGAGGGGACAGGGGGTTGTCCTCCCGCCCGCCCCGGCCGTCCGGAACATGCTTTCCCAGCCAGGGCAGCAGCTGCCAGTCCCCCCGGACCCACCGGTGGAGGCGGGCAAAGTAGCTGTACACCTGCCATGGGCACCCGTCGGTCAGCTCCACCTCCCCCAGCAGCCCCGCCCGGAGGTAGCTGCCCTCCAGCAGGTCGTGGGACAGGATGGTGTTGTCGGGAAAGCGGCCGTCCAGACAGGCGTAGAAGGCATCCACTGAAAAAATCCCCTTGCCGGTGTAGCTGCCCTGGTCAAACAGATCGTGGTACACGTCGCTGGCGGCGCAGCCGTAGGGGTCCACGCCCCCCAGCCCCCCGAACACCCGGGAGAACAGCGAGCGGTTGGCCGCCTCCAGCTCCACCGCCACCCGGGGCTGGAACAGGGCGTGGCCCGAGGTGACAACCCGCCTCTCCGGGTCGATGACCGGCTGGTTCAGGGGGTGGAGCATGGCCCCGGCCAGCTCCCGGGCGGTGCCCACGTTCAGGCTGGTATCCGCGTCCAGGGTGATGACATACTTCACCTGCCCCAGCCAGCCTTTTTCCCCGGACTTTACCTCCAGGCCGGTGGGCCTCCCTCTCAGCAGACGCACCAACTCGGTCAGGGCCCCCCGCTTCCGCTCCCAGCCCATGTAGCGCTCGTCCCGGCGGCTGAAGGCCGGGGCGCGGAAGAAGAGGTAAAAGCCCCCGCCGTACTTCTCATTCAAAGCGTCCACCGCCCGGCGGGCGCTGTCCATCCAGGTCTCCCCCTCCGCCCCCATGGGGGTGTCGCTGTCGGGCAGGTCGGCCAGGATGCCAAGGCGCAGCTCCGGACCAGCGTCCCGGTTGGCCAAGCGGTAGCGCTCCAGCAGCCCGGCCAGCTTGGGCCCGCTGTCCTCCCCGGTGAGCAGCGACACCACCACGCACAGGGTGCGCCCCTCCCGGGGGATGCCCCCCTCCAGATCCATCCGGGGCACGGGGCGCGGGAGCACCAGACGAACCAGCAGGAAGTCCAGCCCGTTTTTCACAATGTCGGACAGGGGCAGGATCAGCAGCCCGGCGGCCAGCGGGGTGCCCGCCGCCCGCCATAGAGCCAGGGCGGCCAGCGCCGACAGGCCCAGTACCGCCCCCGCGTAGCTGCTCCCCGTCCCCAGCCGCTCCGGCCGCCCCATGGGCTCCCGGTAGAGGTACCACCCCACATGGCGGCGGGGACCCTCCCCCTGTTCGGCCAGCTCCAGCACCCGCTCCGCCACCCGGACCTCCTCCAGACCCTGCTTCCGGGCCAGGCGGCACACCTGCTGACGGTAGCGCCGGCGGGTATCCTCGTCCATGGCGGGGTAACAGTCCGCGGGGTCTTGGGCCAGCACCCGCTCCACCCCGCTGGCCCCCTCCAGCAGAGCGGTCCACTCCGCTCCGGACAGCACCCGCAGAGCGGTAAAGATGGCCCCCATCTCCTCCGGGGGGACCTTGTCCTCTTTCAGGGCCTCTACATCGGCGCACAGTCGGGCCAGCCGCTCCATCAGCGCCCCGGTCAGGGCGGGGACAAACAGGGACAGCTCCCGCTCGGTCAGCGGGCACACCGACTGGAACCCCTCCAGATAGAGAGCCAGCTTTTCCTGCTCCAGGCCGGGGGAGGCCCACAGTGCCCCCTGGGCGCACCGGCTCAGTAGGGTCCTGCCCCGCTCCGTACCCCGCAGGGGCCTGCCCCCCTTCAAGGCCTCCAGGGCCCGCTCCCCCTCCCGAACGGCCAGGTAGTGGTTGTCCAGCAGCCACTCCGCCGCCCCGGGGAGGGCAGTCCGCTCCCCACTCCAGCCGTTGAGCGCCTCCACCGCCCGGCGAACTCTCTTCAGCCGGGCGGCCAGCTCCTGCCGCAGGACGCGGCAGGCCACCGTCCCCGCCGGGCTGGCCTCCCGGGCGGCGTTGGCAGCGTACTGCATCAGGTGGGTGTTGTCCATAGGGATGTGGGGTGTATCCATAAAAAGCTACCTCCTATCAGCCCATTCCCCTTGCGGGGGAAGCTTTCCCTAAAGTTTCCCCCGGCCCTGGCGGAATATACCAAAACAACGCTCTGGCATGACAAGGATTTGTACTTGACAAACGGGACAAAATGTGTTAGACTGCCAAATGTAAAGTTATTTGCCTTTACGTTTTCCGGTAAAGGAGGCTGTTGGGATGAAAAACCAGGCGTATCGTATGACGATGCTCTTCGATTTCTATGGCGATGTCCTAACGGCCCGCCAGAAGGAATTTTACGACCTGTATTACAACGAAGATTTATCACTGGGTGAAATCGCCGAAAACTACGGCATCACCCGCCAGGGGGTGCGGGACGTGATTGTCCGGGCAGAGGCCGTGCTCACTGAGCTGGAGGATAAAACCGGACTCATCAAGCGCTTTCACACCATGCACGCCCAGCTGGAGCAGCTGGCCAAAGACGCCGGCGCCATCGCTCAGATGGCCGCCCGGCAGGACAGCGCAGAGCTGGAGGCCCTGGCCCTCAAGGTCCGGGATGGGGCGCAGGCCCTGCTGAAGGAGTAGGCCCATGGCATTTGAAGGACTTTCTGAAAAACTGTCCGCCGCCTTTAAAAAGCTGCGGGGCAAGGGCCGGCTGTCTGAGGCCGACGTAAAGGAGGCCATGCGGGAGATCCGTCTGGCCCTTCTCGAGGCCGACGTCAGCTTCAAGGTGGTCAAGCAGTTTATCTCCCAGGTCACCGAAAAGGCGGTTGGGTCCGATGTGCTGGAGGCCCTGTCCCCCGCCCAGCAGATCATCAAAATCGTCAACCAGGAGCTTACCGATTTGATGGGCGGCTCGGCCGCCAAGCTGGCTATCGCCTCCAAGCCCCCCACGGTGGTGATGATGGTAGGGCTCCAGGGCGCGGGCAAGACCACCAACGGCGCCAAGCTGGCCGGACTGATGAAAAAGCAGAACGGCAAGCGGCCCCTGCTGGCGGCCTGCGACGTCTACCGCCCCGCCGCCATCCAGCAGCTGGAGGTGGTAGGCAGACAGCTGGACATCCCCGTGTTCCAGATGGGTCAGGCCAATCCAGTGGACATTGCAGAGGCCGCCGTGGAACACGCCGCCGCCCACGGCAACGACATGGTCTTTCTGGACACCGCCGGCCGGCTCCACGTGGACGAGGAATTGATGGACGAGCTGCGCAATATCAAGGCAGCGGTAAATCCCACCGAGATTCTTCTGGTGGTTGACGCCATGATCGGCCAGGACGCGGTAAACGCCGCCAAGGCCTTCGACGACGCGCTGGACATCAGCGGAGTGGTTCTTACCAAGCTGGACGGCGACGCCCGGGGCGGCGCGGCGCTGTCTATCAAGGCAGTCACCGGCAAGCCCATTAAATTCGTGGGCGTGGGCGAGAAGCTGGACCAGATCGAGGTCTTTCACCCCGACCGCATGGCCAGCCGCATTCTGGGCATGGGCGATATGCTCTCCTTGATTGAAAAGGCAGAGCAGTCCTTCGACCAGAAAAAGGCCCTGGAGCTGCAGGAGAAGCTGCGGAAAAACAAATTTACCCTGACTGACTTCTATGACCAGATGAAGCAGCTGAAAAATATGGGCTCCCTCACCGAAATTGCCGGGATGCTCCCCGGGGTGAAGGCCAGCGACCTGGAGGGGGCCACCATGGATGAAAAACTCCTCCAGCGCATGGAGGCCATCATCCTGTCCATGACCCCCGCCGAGCGGGAGGACCCCAAGCTGCTCAACTTCAGCCGGAAGAAGCGCATCGCCGCCGGCTCCGGCACCCAGGTGGTGGACATCAACCGCCTGCTCAAGCAGTTTGAAATGCTTCAGGTCATGACCAAGCAGTTCTCCGGCGGCAAGATGCCCAAGAACCTTAGAAAAATGATGGGCAAAAAAGGCCGGAGGATGCCGGGTATGGGCGGGATGCCCTTTTAAATACGACCTCATCCGTCACGGCCCTTCGGGCCGCGCCACCTTCCCTTAAAGGGAAAGGTGCCCCAGTGTGAGCACTGGGGCAGATGAGGAAATCCGTTGGCAAGACACGTTTGTGTTTTCCATATTTTCAAGAAATTCATTTGGAGGTGAAGATACATGGTTAAAATCAGACTGCGCCGCATGGGCGCCAAGAAGGCCCCCTTCTACCGCATCGTGGTGGCCGACTCCCGC
>JAAWLY010000089.1 GCA_022798155.1 Lawsonibacter sp.
GGCCACCAAGCCGATCGTGGTGCTGAGCAACAACGACGGATGCGTCGTGGCCCGCTCGCGCGAGGTGAAGGCCATGGGCATCCCCGACTGCATGCCCTATGGCCGAGCTGCGGGCGGTAAAGGAGTCCTGCAAGGGCCGCATCCTGAAGGTCATCGTAGAGGCCTGCAACTTTACCCTGGAGGAGAAAATTGCCCTGTGCCGGGTGGTATCCATCTCCGGGGCGGACTTTATCAAAACCTCCACCGGCTTCGGAGCGGGCGGGGCCACCGTGGAGGATGTGCGCCTTCTGCGGGAACATGTCAGCCCCGACGTGCGGGTAAAGGCCGCCGGCGGCATCCGGACCTTTGAGCAGGCCCAGACCATGCTGGAGGCCGGCGCCGACCGCATCGGAGCCAGCGCCCTGGTGGCTCTGGCAAAATAAGAACCAAACATGCCGGACGGCGGGGGTTGTCCCTGGGCGATGAGGCGGAGCCGCTGAACAGCCCCAGCTTGCAGGACGCAGTGAAGAACCGATAGCCCGAAAGAGAGGAGCGCAGGGGAATTTCCCCCGCGCTCCGTTTTTTGTCAGCTCAGATATTTCCCCAGGATGGACAGGAACAGCTGGATGTCCAGAGGCTTGGCGATGTGGGCGTTCATACCGTTTTTCAGGGCGGCCTCCTTGTCCTCCTCCATGGCGTTGGCCGTCATGGCAATGATGGGCAGATCCTTCACGTCCGTCCGGGGCAGGCTGCGGATGGTGCGGGTGGCCTCGTAGCCGTCCATAACAGGCATCTGCACATCCATAAGGATGGCGTCGTAGTGGCCCTCCGGCACCTGCCGCATCACGGCCACCGCGTCTGTGCCGTCGGGGACGGCGTCCACCGTAAAGCCGGTCTCGGTCAGAATTGCCTCGGCAATCTCCCGGTTCAGCTCGTTGTCCTCCACCAGCAGGATGCGCTTTCCGGAAAAGTCCTCCTGGGTCCAGGCGGCGGGCTCCTCCTTCTTGGCCAGGTTGTTGGCGGCCAGCAGTACGGATTTCAGGTCGGACATAAACAGCGGCTTGGCGCAGAAGGCGGCGACCCCCGCCCGTTTGGCCTCCTCCTCGATGTCGCTCCAGTCGTAGGCGGTGAGGATGATGATGGGCGCCTCCTGGCCGATGGCATCGCGGATGCGGCGGCAGGTTTCGATACCGCTCATCTCGGGCATCTGCCAGTCGATGATGTAGGTGTGGTAGGAGTCGCCGCCGTTGTGCGCGCTCTTGGCCCGGTAGACTGCCTCCCGGCCGGAGGTGGTCCACTCGGAACGCATGCCAATCTGCTTCAGCATCCGGCTTACGCTCTCGCAGCTGTCGCAGTCGTCGTCTACCACCAGGGCCCGCAGCCCCTCCAGCTCCTTGATCTGGGCGGCGTTTTTCTCCACATCCTGGAGCTTCAGGCTCAGCTCCACCTTAAACTCGCTGCCCTTGCCCCGCTCGCTCTGGACGGTGATTTTGCCCCCCATCATCTCCACAATGTTTTTGGTGATGGTCATGCCCAGACCGGTACCCTGGATGCCCGTTTTCGTGGTGCTGGACTCCCGCTCGAAGGGCTCGAAGATGTGCTCCACAAACTCCGGCGCCATGCCGATGCCGTTGTCCTTCACCAGGAAGACGTAGTCCCCGTAGCCCCGGTGGAAGGTGGTCTGCTGCCGGATACGGAAGGACACCGTCCCCCCCGCCGGGGTGTATTTCACCGCGTTGGACAGCAGGTTGACAAAAATCTGGCTCAGCTTCAGGGAGTCGGCGATCACGTCCTCGTTGTTTACGTCGAAAGTGTCGATAAACAGCTCCAGCTGCTTGGCCTTCACCTGGGGCTGGATGATGTTCACCAGGTTGTGGGTCAGCTCGGAGATGTTGCACTCCTGCTCCTTGATCTGCACCTTGCCGCTTTCAATGCGGCTCATGTCCAGAATGTCGTTGATCAGGCTGAGCAGGTGGTTGCTGGAGGAGAGCACCTTTTGCAGGCAGTCCTGCACCTGCTGCTTGTTGTCGATATGACTGACGGCAATGGTGGTAAAGCCGATGATGGCGTTCATGGGGGTACGGATGTCGTGGGACATGTTGGACAGGAAGGTGGTCTTGGCGCTGTTGGCGTGCTGGGCCTGCATCAGGGCCTCCTGAAGGGCCTGGGTCTGCTCCCGCTGCTTTTGGACCTGGTCGGTGATGTCTTTGGATACCACCATGACCATGATATTCCCGGTGGCGTCGTCCAGGGTCATTACAAAGGACTGGCGCACACACATCTGCTGCTGGTCGGAGAACCAGCCCCAGTAGTCTATGGTAACCTCCGACTCCCCTTGCTCAAAGCGCCGTTTCAGGTTGTCCAGATTGGTGATGGCGTCGTAGTCCTCCAGCGACTCCTCCAGGATGAACGCCCGCCACTTGGCAAAGCACTCTGAAGCGGAGCAGGGGGAGGCAAGGCCCACCTGCTCCAGCAAAGACACCTGCTGTCCGTCTATAACCTGGACCACGTCCTGCTCAATCCGGTCCTGGGTCAGGTTAAACTCGAAGGTACAGAAGGCGGTGGAGGCGATGGCAATGCGGTACTGCCGCTCCTTGCGGTTGGCCTGGGCGATCTCTGACTGGGCCAGCAGCTCCTTCTGCTTCAGCCCGCTGATGTGCTCTTGGCTCTCCAGAACCAGCTGCCGGTGGGCTCTTTGGGTCTGGAAGAGGAGGAGCAGGATATAGGCGGCGAACAGGGCGATAAGGATGGCCTGGAGCACCATGCCGATGTAGTTGGCATGGCCGATCATAGCCTGGGTCACGCTTTGGGGGAAGGTCTGCACCAGCACATAGTCCCGGCCGGGCACGCTGACGACACACAGGTTATCAGTCAGGTCATTTTTCGAGCAGATAAGGCTGTACTCCTCTGTTTCGCCGCGAAATACCCTCCGGGCCTCCTCCGCGTCCTCCCCGCCGATAACGCCCTCGTCCTGGAGCATGTCCAGCAGGGGCCGGTCAGGGCTGGAGCCATCGGAGGTGGCGATGACCGCGCCGGAGGAGTCGCACAAAAAGCCCCCGGCCGGCACGCCGAAGTAGCTGGAGCTCAGCATCTCCTGAAGGTAGTCCTCCGCCAGATACAGACCCAGGAGCATCCCGACAATTTCGTCCTGGTAGCGGACGGGGGAGAAAAACACAATGACCGTCTGCCCTGTGATGCGGGATTGAAAAATGACCTCCAGGCCGCTCTCCCCCTGCATCCCCTGGCGGAAATATTCCCGGTCGGAGTCGTCGCTGGTCTGGCCGCTGGAGGACAGGTTGACCCCCTCGACGTCGGTGAAGCGGATGGCGTCGAAGGCGGAGTTGGTCTCCAGTTCCTGCAGCAGCTTCAAGGTGATTTCCGGCCGGCTCTGCCCGTTGCCCAGGAGGTAGGCGTAGTTGCGGATCCGCAGCAGGCCGCTGTCAAACTCGCTGTCGATGCGGGCGACGGTTTGTTTGGCGGAGTCCATGGCGTAATTCAGGTTCTGCTCTTCAATACGCCGGCTGTTGCTGGCGGAATACCACTGGAACAGCAGGATAATCGCTGCCAGCAGCACTAAAATATACAGCATGTTTTTCCAGGATTTTTTTGTCGTGGCCATGCAAGCGTCCCCCTATAAAGTTCCTCAGTGGATATTTTAGCATTTCCCAGCCAAAAAGTATAGGCCTTCTGAAAAGATTTTGAAAGGATGAAAAGGGACAAATGCGCGGCATTTGTCCCCAGGAGCACCGGGCGCTGCGGCCGTTATTCCAGGTACAGCCCGTAGTAGCCCACCAGGGCCATCGCCATCAGCCCGGCGGTGATGAGCTGGATGGGCACCCCGCGGAAGGCCTTGGGGCAGCGGTCCAGGCTGACCTCTTTTTGCAGGCTGGCAAAGCTGGCCAGAGCCAAGGCGGCCCCCAGGCCGCCGAAGAAGGCGAAGATGAGGGCGGCGGCCAGGCTGTAGCTGCGCTGGCTGACCAGAAAAGCACAGCCCAGGGCGGCGCAGTTGGTGGAGATAAAGGACAGGTTTTCGTCCAGCCGCCGGGACAGCTCTGGGACGCAGGCCCGGAAGAACCCCCGCAGGCCGGCCACCAGGGCTGGAATCACCAGGGAGAAGGCCAGGATTTGAAATTCCTCCCAGGCGAAGCGGGTGAAAAGCAGGGTGTTGAGCAGCCACGCGGCCAGGGCGGACAGCACCATCACCAGCGTCAGGCACAGCCCGGTACGAATGGCCTCTCGGGGCTCTTGAAACGACTTTTCGTGGGTGCCGATGCCCATGCAGGTGACCAGCACCAGGTTTTCTGACAGCAGGGCGGCCAGGGCCACCCCGGTCAGCTCCAATACCGTGTTCAATCCGTCCGCCTCCTCTCCGGGGAGGGGGATTGTTTAATGGATGTCTTCATACATATCCTCCTCGTCCGTATTCAGATTGGCCACAATGTTCAGCGCCCGGTTGACCCCGGCGGTGATGGCCTTGGAGGTGGCGGTGGCCCCCGAGACGGCGTCCACCGAGTTGCTGCCGGAGTGGCGGATGGTGCCCGAGCGGCCCACATACCGGTTCAAAGCCTGGGGGGTCAGCGCCTCGGTGCCCACCCGGTCGGTCTCGTTATGGCTGACGATGGCCACCCCGGTCACCGCGCCGTTCAGGTCCACCCCCACCAGCATGGTGATGGGGCCGCCAAAGCCCTGGCTCTGCACCTGGACGCAGTAGCCCAGTACCTGGCCCTCCTCGTCGTAGCCGGTGACGATGGACAGCGCGCCGGGGACATGGTAGGGCATCTCGGCCCCAACGGCAGCCTGGGGCATAGCCTGGGCCAGCAGCTCCTGCTGGGCCAGGACCTCGGCCCGGGCGGTGTCCAGGTCGGTATATCGGTCGACCATGAAAATACAGGCGCAGGTGACCAGAAATACCCCGGCCAGGGGGCCGTAGGTTTTGAAAAGGGAGCGCAGCTGGTCCAAATGGGCCTCGCCGGGGACCTTGCCCCGCTCGGGAAGGCGCAGCGTCACCTTGGGAGGGACAAATTGAATCTTAGCCAGGTTGGCCCGGACCTGGGCCAGGGCGGCCCGGGTGGAGGCGAAGCTGCCCACGCCGAACCGCCGGGGCAGGCCCAGCCGGTCCAGCAGCCACACCATGCAGTTCATGGTGAGGATGGCCCAGCCCACCCCCTCGGGGTAGGGGCTGTTGTCCCGCAGCAGCATGGTGAGCAGGCCGCAGCCTATCCCGAACATCACCTGGCCCCGGGGGGTGACGGGGGAGGTGGCGGGGTCGGTGGCAAAGAAGACGGCTCCCATAAGCAGGCCGCCCCCCATCAGCTGATAGGCGATCCAGACCAGGGGGGAGACCCCCTCCGGGAGGGAGAGCAGGGAAAGGACAGCCACCGTGCCCAGGTAGCCGGCGGGAACCCGCAGAGAGATGACCCGCCGCAGGACCAGGTAGCCCAGCCCCAGCAGGAGCATAAAGGCGGATACCTCGCCCATACAGCCCCCCCGCTGGCCCAGGAACATGATGTCCAGCGTCTGGGGGGGCAGCGCGCCCTCGTGAAGGTAAGACAGGGGGGTGGGGGCGGACACCGCGTCTACCGCGGTGAGGGACAGCTTCTGCATAGGCTGGGGCCAGGTGGTCATCAAAATGGGCATGGTGCCCGCCAGCATCCGGCCGGCCAGGGCGGGGTTCATAAAGTTCCGGCCCAGGCCGCCGTAGAACTGCTTGACCACGATGATGGCAAAGGCGGCACCCATCACCGGCACCCAGTAGGGGGTGCTGGCGGGCAGGCTGAGGGCCAGCAGCAGCCCGGTGACGCAGGCAGACAGGTCGCCGACGGTAACGCTCTGCCGGGTGAGCCCACGGTAGAGCAGCTCAAACAGGACGCAGGAGGCCATGGACACGGCGGTGAGCACCAGGACCCGGGGGCCGAAGAAGAATACCGCCATCCCCAGGGCGGGGGTGAGGGCCACCATCATGTCCAGCATCATGGCCTGGGTGGTGGCGGGCTGGCGCTGCTGGGGGGACAGGCGCTTAGGGGCGAAGGCGGCGCTCATTGGCCCACCCCCTCTCGCCGGAGCAGGCCGCGGGCCTGGGCCACCGTCTCCACCAGGGGAATCTGGGCTGGACAGATGAAGGAGCAGCAGCCGCAGGAGTTACAGTCCTCCAGGTGGAAGCGGGACAGCTTTTTCAGGTCCTGGTCCTCCAGGGCCCGGCGGATAAAGGTGGGGGCCAGGTGCATGGGGCAGGCGGCCACGCACTTGCCGCAGCGGATGCACACCCCGGCGGGGACGTTTGGCTTGTGTTCCCAGCCGGTGAGGCAGACCAGGCTGTTGATGTCCTTGGTCACCGGGGCGTCCAGGCTTTGCAGGGCGATGCCCATCATGGGCCCGCCCAGAAGGATGCGGTCGGCCTCCTCCCGCAGCCCGCCGCAGGCCTCCAGCAGGCAGCGCAGGGGGGTGCCGATGGGCACCCACAGGTTCCGGGGCCGGGTGACCGCCCCGCCGGTGACGGTGACCGCCCGGTGGGTGAGGGGCCGGCCCTGAAGCAGGGCGTCCTGCATGGCGTAGACGGTGGCGATGTTGAACACAGCGCACCGGGCATCGACGGGGGATCCCCCGGGGGGCACCTCCCGGCCGGTGACAGTCTGGATAATCTGTTTTTCCGCCCCCAGGGGGTAGCGGGTGCGGATGGCCATGATCTGGACCCGCCCGCCGCCCCGGCGGCGCAGGCGGCGCTCCACCGCCTCGACGGCGCTGAGCTTGTCTCCCTCGGTGACCAACACCACCCGGCTGCACCCCAGGCAGCGGGCCAGCACCTGGGAGCCCCGGAGGATGTGTTCCCCCCGCTCCAGCAGCAGGCGGTAGTCGGCGGTGACATAGGGCTCGCACTCGGCGGCGTTGACAATCAGAGTGTCTACCCGTCCGGCGGAGCGGGAGAGCTTGTCCCAGGTGGGGAAGGCTCCGCCCCCCATGCCCACTACCCCCGCCGTCTCCACCCGCTCCAGCAGCTGGTCCAGGGGAATCTGCCGGGGGTCTAAGGGGATCATGCGGCCGCTGTATAGCTCGTTGCGGTCGTCGTTTTCGATGACAATGGCGGGGGATACGCCCCCCCAGGGGTGGGGGCGATCCTCAATGGCGCTTACCCGGCCGGAGACGGTGGCGTGGGCCGCCGCCCCCGTCTGTCCCCGCCGGGCGATGGGCTGGCCCACCGTGACCGGGTCGCCGGGGCCCACCACGGGGGTAGAGGGGCCGTCGGCGCACATAATCAGGGGGATGATAATCTCCTTGGGGGTTTGGTGCAGACGGGCCATCGGCTTGCGCCGGGTGATTTCCTTGTGAACGGCGGGATAGACCCCGCCGAAAAAAGAGTGGGTCATAGGGATAAAACCTCCCCGCGCCTGGGCGGAAGTGGGATTTGAGCGGCAAAACCCGCGCATATTCTGCTCAATTATACAAGATACATCATAATGCAACGGGGCCGGTCTGTCAACGGCATTATGCCCAAGAAAATGAAAAATGCCCCGCCTGGCGGCGGGGCCGGTGAAAAAAATTACCGCCGAGCGGAGCGCTGCTCCGGCCTTTTGGGGATGCCCAGCTGGGCGGCGCAGGGCCCGGCCTCGCTCCAGGGAGCCAGGAAGGTGTGCACCCCCAGCCGCCGGGCCACCTCCGTCTTGCAGCGCAGGGTGTCGCCGTCGTCGAAGAGGACAAAGTGGGCGCCGTTCTCCCGGCTCATGTAGGTGAAGTACCGGGCGCACAGCTCCCGGGAAAAAAAGACGGAGGGAGACAGCCGGGCTTTGAGCTCCGCCAGCTCCTGCTCGGTGAGGGGCCGGCCCGCCCCGGAGGGAGAGGGCAAGGAAAAGTCCTCCGCCCGCTTCTCCAGGGCCAGGGCGGTCCGGCTCTCCCCAAAGCGCTCCAGCGCCTCCTCCAGCCGCTGCTGGAGGGAGCCCCCGGACAGTGCGGAGGGGATCATCACCCGGGCGTGGGGTGCGGCCGCCCCGTACCTCTCTGGGACAAAGAGGGTCCAGCCCCGGCGGGCAAACTGCTCATCCAGCCGGGCGGCGATCTGCTCCAGGGGGGGCAGGCGGTTTTCAAAGTCCAGCACCGCCCCGGAGAACCCCCGGGCCTGGCACTCCCGCAAAATCTCCTGGCACAGCGGGCCGGTCTGGCCCAGGCCGCCGAAGTCCTTGTCATCCACCACCATCAGCCCGCCCCGGGGCAGGGCGGAGCCGTCCGCCCGGAACAGGTGGGGCCCGGGCCCCAGCCGGTAGGCCAGATGGGCGGGGGTGGCCTGCCAGCCCCGGAGGGCGGGCAGCTGCCGGGGC
>JAAWLY010000090.1 GCA_022798155.1 Lawsonibacter sp.
GTGGAGGATGGCGCTGTTGTAGTCCTCCACCGCCACCCCCGGGTCCTTGTCCAGCAGACCGATGGACACCAGCTCCTCCACGCAGTCCTGGGCCAGATAGGGGTTGATGGCGGTGGCGCCATAGCCCAGCAGGGCGGCGAAGTGGTGGACATCCCGGGGCTCGCCGCTCTCCAGAATCAGGGAAACCGCCGTCCGCTTTTTGGTGCGCACCAGGTGCTTTTGCAGGGCGGACACCGCCAGCAGCGAGGGGATGGCCATGTGGTTTTCGTCCACCCCCCGGTCGGAGAGAATCAGGATGTTGGCGCCCTTACGGTAGGCCCGGTCGGCAGCGATGAAGAGCTGCTCTACCGCCGTTACCAGGGGGCTGCCCTTGTAATACAACAGGGAGATGGTCTCCACCCGGAAGCGGGGCCGGTCCATATAGCGAATCTTCATCAGCTCCACGCTGGTAAGGATGGGCGAGGGCAGCTGGAGAAGGCTGCAGTTGGCCGCCTTCTCCTGAAGCAGGTTGCCGCCGGCGCCCACATAGACGGTGGTGTCGGTGACAATCTCCTCCCGGATGGCGTCGATGGGCGGGTTGGTCACCTGGGCGAAGAGCTGTTTGAAGTAGTTGAACAGGGGCTGATGGACCTGGTCCAGGGCGGCCAGGGGGATATCGGCTCCCATGGCCACCGCCGGCTCCGCCCCGGTGCGGGCCATGGGGAGGATGGAGTCCTTCACCTCCTCATAGCTGTAGCCAAAGGCCTTGTACAGCCGGTCCCGCAGTTCCTGGGGATATTTCTCCACCCGCTTGTTGGGCACGGAAAGGTCCTTGAGATAGACCAGGTTGGCGTCCAGCCACTCGCCGTAGGGCTGGCGGGAGGCGTAGTGGGTCTTGATGTCCCGATCCTCCACCAGCTTTCCCGCGGCGGTGTTCACCAGCAGCATCCGCCCCGGCTGGAGGCGGGATTTTTTCACGATTTTCGCCGGGTCAACGTTCAGCACCCCCACCTCAGAGGCCAGGATCAGGTAATCGTCATCGGTGACGTACCACCGGCAGGGCCGCAGGCCGTTGCGGTCCAGCACCGCCCCAACCTGGTCGCCGTCGGAGAACACAATGGCGGCCGGGCCGTCCCAGGGTTCCATCATGGTGGCGTAGTAGTGATAAAAATCCCGCTTTCTTCGCTCAATGCGCCGGTCGTTGGCCCAGGGCTCGGGGATGCACATCATCACCGCCTGGGGCAGGTCCACCCCGTTCATCAGCAGAAATTCCAGGGTGTTGTCCAGCATGGCGGAGTCGGAGCCGTTCTGGTCCACCACCGGCAGCAGCTTGTCCATATCCGCCGGAGAGATGACGGCAGACTCCATGGTCTCCTCCCGGGCCAGCATCCGATCCACGTTGCCCCGGATGGTGTTGATCTCTCCGTTGTGGAGGATGTACCGGTTGGGGTGGGCCCGCTCCCAGTTGGGGGTGGTGTTGGTGGAGAACCGGGAGTGGACCAGAGCCAGGGCGCTCTGGCAGTCCGGGTCGGTCAAATCGGTGTAGAACTGCCGCAGCTGGCCCACCAGGAACATGCCCTTGTAGACGATGGTCCGGCTGGAGAAGGAGGCCACATAGGTGTCCGGGTTGGAGCGCTCAAAGACCCGGCGGGCGATGTACAGCTTCCGGTCGAAGGCCAGCCCTCTCTCGCAGTCCCCAGACCGCTTGACAAAGCACTGACAGATGCGAGGCATACAGTTCCGGGCCTTTTGGCCCAGAATGTCCGGACAGGTGGGCACGTCCCGCCAGCCCAGAAACTCCATCCCCTCCTTGGCCACGATAATCTCCAGCATCTTTTTGGCCTGGGCCCGTTTCAGCCGGTCGGTGGGCATAAAGAACATGCCCACGCCGTAGTCCCGCTCGCCGCCCAGCTCAATACCTTCCGCGGCGGCGGCCTTTACCATCAGCTTGTGGGGGACCTGGAGCATCAGTCCCACGCCGTCCCCCGTCTCGCCGGAGGCGTCCTTGCCCGCCCGGTGCTCCAGCTTTTCCACAATTTTCAGCGCGTTGTCCACCGTCTCATAGGTCTTGATTCCCTGGATGCTGACCACGGCTCCGATGCCGCAGGCGTCGTGCTCCGGGCCGTAAATCGGATAATTTTGCTGCCCCATGGGGTTTCCTCCTTTTGTTTTAAAACCGGCACTGTCCCCCTGCCGCCAGGACAGGGAGACGTCCGGATGATGAAATTATTTCGCCTCGTCCTGGAGGGCGTCGTAGTCGGTCTCGCCGGTGCGGACCTTCACCACGTTCTCCACATTATAGACGAAGATTTTGCCGTCGCCGGAGTCGCCGGTGCGCAGGGCCTTCTGGGCCGCGGCCACCACCAGCTCGGGGCTGATTTTGGACACCACAATGTCCACCTGCACCTTGGGGAAGAAGTTCATGCTCATCTCCACGCCCCGGTACTGGCCCGTCTTGCCCAGCTGCTCGCCGCAGCCCATCACGTTGGACACCGTCATGCCGGTGACCCCCAGGGCGGCCATGGTGTCCCGCAGGACGGGGAACCGCTCCTCCTTGCAGATGATGGACACCCGAGTCAGCCGGTCGGTGCCGGTGTGGGTGGCCAGGTGGGGGGTCAGGGGCAGGGGCTCCAGGGCGGAGATGTCCACCGCCTTGGAGGTGTTTTCCCCCATCACGGTGCCCGGATAGGAGGGCAGGAAGTCGGCGTAGGCGGAGGTCAGGCCGTGCTCGGTGATGTCCAGGCCCATGATCTCCTCCTCGGCGGAGGCCCGCAGGCCCACAGTGGCCTTAATAGCCTTGAACACGATGGTCATCACCACGGCGGTGTAGGCCGCGATGGTCACAAAGCCCAGCAGCTGGACTCCCAGGTGAGCGAAGCCGCCGCCGTAGAACAGGCCGCTCTCCGTGTTGAGCAGCCCCTCGGCGATGGTGCCCCAGATGCCGTTGGCGCAGTGGACGCCTACCGCCCCGACGGGGTCGTCGATGTGGAGCTTAAAGTCCAGAAACTCCACCACCACGTCCACCAGGATACCGGCCACCCCGCCGATGATGAAGGCGCCCAGAGCGTCCACTGTGGCGCAGGGGGCGGTGATGGCCACCAGACCGGCCAGAGAGGCGTTGAGGCACATGGACACGTCGGGCTTGCCGCTTTTAATCCAGGTAAAGATCATGCACGTCACCGTGGCCACGGCGGGGGCGATGGTGGTGTTGCCCAGGATCCAGGCCATCTGGGCGGGGTCGGAGGCGGCGGCGCCGTTAAAGCCGTACCAGCAGAACCAGAGGATGAAGCAGCCCAGCGCCCCCATGGTCAGGGAGTGGCCGGGGATGGCGTGGACCTGGACCGAGCCGTCGGCCCGCTTGGTGTACTTGCCGATGCGGGGGCCCAGCACCATCGCTCCGATGAGGGCGGCAATGCCCCCCACCATGTGAATCACCGCGGAGCCGGCGAAGTCCACAAAGCCCAGCTTAGATAACCAGCCCTGGCCGTTCCACACCCAGCCCGCCTCGATGGGGTAGACCACCGCGCTGATGACCCCGGAGTAGATGCAGTAGGACAGAAACCTGGTCCGCTCCGCCATGGCCCCCGACACAATGGTGGCGGCGGTGGCGCAGAACACCAGCTGGAAGAAGAAGTTGGACCAGTTAAAGGCGTAGAAGTCGGTAAACAGCTGATACTCCGGTATCCCAATCAGGCCGAAAAAGTAGTGCTCGCTGTTCATGATCCCGTAGCCCAGGAGCATAAAGACCACGGTGCCGATGCAGAAGTCCATCAGGTTCTTCATAATGATGTTGCCCGCGTTTTTGGCCCGGGTGAAGCCGGTCTCTACCATGGCGAAGCCGCACTGCATGAAAAACACCAGCACAGCCCCCACCAGGTACCATACGGACATATCCATAACCATTTCCCCTTTCTCAAAACATACAAAAAAATAAGGCAAGGGCAAAGACGTCCACGAAAAATTCGCTTCCAGACGTCTTTGCCCTTGCGATGGAAAAATCTTAGCATATTCAAATTAAGCCGTCAACCATCAAATTAGATAAGAATAGAGCGATATTTATGAATTATTTCTACCGGCGGCTTGCAAACCAGCCTGCCGGCGTCTCCGAGTCCGCGGGTTCTCCTCCCGGCGGTCTGCGGCCAATTTTAAGAAGCTGTACCATTCGCCGAAGTATGCAGATTTACGAGAGAAAATTGTCGCTGGCAAGGCAAAAATTCTGGGAATACGTTGTGTATTTCAAGATTTTTTAACGACGCCAAGGGCGATTTGGGCCGGAAAGATGCGTGCTGAGGCGATTGGTACAGCTTCTTAATCACACCGCGCCCCGGCCAAGCCAGGGCGTACAGCCTTCCCCCATCGCCCTCCAGAACAGGGCAAGGCCCCCATATTCCTTGGGAATATAGGGGCCTTGATTTCTTCAGCCGGGGAACCGGCTATTTGTTCGTCAAAGCGCTTAAAAACAGCTCTCTCAGCTGGTCCCTGGGGTAGTTGCCCAACTCCGGCACCCTGTCCTTGCCGATGAATCCGCCGCCCATGGCGGCGTGGCCGCCTCCGCTTCCAAGCCCCTGCAGCGCCTTGTGGAGCAAGTCGCCTGCGTGGATGTCTGGGTCCTCTGAGCGCACCGACAGCTTAATGCCGTCATCTCGGAAGGCGGCGATAATCGCCACCTCCACCTCAACCAGGGTGAGGATAAAATCGGAGAGGATGGCAATCAGCGCGTCCGGGCAGGAAAAGGGGACACAGGAGATCCCAATTTTATCATAGAGCTCAATATTTTCAATCGCCGCCCCGTAGGCTTTCAGGTCGGTAAACTCCATATTGTTGCGCTCCAGGTCGGCCAGGGTATCTGGATCGCAGTGGGGGAACAGGAAGCCCAGCATGTCGATATCCAGCGCCGTTACGCCCCGGGTCAGATTCAGCGTATCCATCTTTATCCCGTAGAGCAGGGCCGTCGCCACGTCCCTGTCCGGCGTTTTTCCCGCCAGTACGTAGTACTGCGCAATCAGTGTGGCGCAGGCGCCGGTGATGCGGATATCCTGGTACTGATACTCCATGGGAACAAAGGTGGGGTGGTGGTCGATGCAGGCCACCTCGTCTCCCACAAAATCCGTCACGTTCCCCGAGTGCTTCTGCGTATCCACGCAGATGATCCGGTCCGTCTCCTTCATCTCCGTCGCCAGGCTCTCATAGGGCGACATTTCCAGGTGGAAAGTATCCAGCATCTTAGAGGCACTCAGCTTGTCGATTCTTCCATCGTAGCAGAGCCTCGACTCCACGCCAAATTCCCCAAGCAGCCGCTGCAGCCCAAACGCGGAGGCAATCGCGTCTGGATCCGGGAAATTGTGGGTCTGGATATAAACCGGATAACCTTGGCACAGCGCCACCAAATCACTTAACTGACTCATTGCTCCATTCCTCCTGTCTGTATCAATGCCCGGATTTCCAGCGGAAAACACCAGATGGCCGCCGCCAGGCGAGGTGACGCCGGAATCCCGCTTCTTAAAAGCTGTATGCACAGGCGTTGAACGCAGTCCGGGCGGGTTTTTCGCCCAGACTGATCTTTGCTCCATCGTCCCGTTTACCGGGAGATAATGCTGGAAACTTCCAGCACTTCAGTAAATACGCCGCACTCCTCCTGGGATATACCCTCCATGTTGTCGGCGTTGAGAATGCCGCAGAACACCTGGGCAAACCTGGAAAAACTGTCCCGGTCCTCTTCCGCCAGCCCGGAGCGGGCAACCACATCCGACTGCTTTTCGCAAAGGCCCATAATGAGCTCCGGCGTTACCGTGCTCCTGATCTGCACCAGCCGGTCGTATACCTTGCGGAACCTTGTCTGCATACAGAGCAGCCCAAACAGAATCATCCGCTTGCGCCTGCTCTCGAACAGCTCCCTGCCGGCCATTGTCCGGAGCAGCTGGAAGGAATCGAAGAGATGGCCCACGCTGTCCGGGGCGCTGCCCACTGAGCGCTCCAGCAGCCTGCAGCACGGCTCCACCTCGCCGTCTCCGTCCGCGCCGATGCGCCCCAGCTGACTTTTTACGTAGCTCTCCAGATCAAAACTGGTCTGAGGCAGGCGGAAAGACACCCGAAATATCTTATCAAAGAAGGCCCTGGCGTCGTTCTCGCTCTGGCCGCGCTCCTTTATCCCCTGGAGCACCGCCGCGTAGTCCATGGCGATAGCAAATACGCACCCGTCGCAGTTGAAAAAGTCCTCCATGGCCTCCAGGCCCTCTACCACCTTGGCTGGGGGCAGGGCGTCCATGCCGTCTACAACGACGACCACCTTATCCGTTTCGCTCTTCCGCCTTTTTTCTACCAGGTCGGCAAAGGCTATGGCCATATCCTCCGGGGGGCCGGCTGTATTGTTCTCAAACAGGGCGTCGGTCAGGGGCTGCCCGTCTAAATTTCCCTGGGTAATCACCGCCACGGCAAGGTTGAGGGAGGCCTTTGCGAATTTGACCCCCCGCCCGTCGCTAGGGCCGCCCAGCTGGCTGACAAGAGACGCCCCGATGAGCGTGGGCAGTTTTTCCTTCAGGTTGGACCGGAGCAGATGTCTGGCGTGAAGATAAATCAGATTCTTCCGGTACTGCTTCTCCAGGCTGCCGGAGAGCATTTTTACCACATTGCCCTCTCCGCTGTCTGAATTGCCCTGAAATGCGACAGCCACAGGGGTATGGCATGTGCTGATGTATTCGGTGATCCACTTGATATACTTCTGCATGCCAAAGCGCTCCGCCCCCTCCTCCGAGACGGGATCGCTCTTGTACAGCTCCGCCCCGGCGGCAGCCCCGGCCTCCAGCGCCGCCCGCTCCGCCGGCTTTGGCGCCGGAGGGGCGGGGAGTATCAGCTCACACGATGGCCAGTTCTCTCTCAGGTAGTCTGTCAGTCTGGCCATGCTGGCGGCGTACTGCCCGTATTTGGGGCTTGTCCGGCTGATTCCCAGGGGGAAATTGCCCAGCCGGACGGTCTCTATCCGCTGCTCCCCGCCGTCTTGGACGGTCAGCACTACGTCTATGGCGCGCACCATGTCTCCCTCTTCCGCCGCGCTGGCGATGGTCTTGAGCCGAATCCCGGAAATCATGGGGTTGAGCTCGTTGGACTCCACCAGCTGGCATTTGACCACGTCCGCCAGGGGGCGCTCGTCGGTAATCGCAGCCCCGCTTTGGCGGATGATGTGGTACACGCCCCGCTCCGGGTTGATTTCCAGCTTCTCCACATCCCCAAACGCCGCTTCAAATCCCACGGTCCGCCGCTGCACATAGGGCTCGATCGCCCGCTTGACAAACTCCAGCATCTCATTTTGCTCGTCTCTGTCCACAGCATACGTCCGGAGGGTCCCGTCCGTCATGGCAAGCTCCAGCATCTCCCCATACAGTCTGGCCGTCCGGACGTTTTCAAAGGCGGCGGCGTCTGTCTGGCCCGACCGACCGGAAAATTCCGCCCTGTCGGCAAAAAGGTTCAGGGTTCCGGCCTCCTGGCCCAGCCGGCTGAAACAGGAGTAATAGATTCCCTGCTCCAAAAGCTCTCGCTTCCGCTGCTCCAGATAGGGCGCAATCGCCCCTTTTACAAAGTCCAGGACCTCGTCCCGCAGCTCCTTCTCTACGGCAAAAGACAGTGCTTTCCCGTCAAACAGGAAAAACTCCACCCCCCCTCCGGAGATGGCAGCGGACTTGACTGACTGGTAGGGCACGATCTTCTTCTGGCCGGACTTGGACTGAAACTCCGCCCTGTCCTCTGAAATATTGAGCACACCCCCATTGGTCATCCCCATGCTGCTGACCAGGGAATAGCGAATCCCCTGACATAAAAGGCGTTCCTTTCTCGCCTCGATATAGGGCTTGACCGCCTGCTCCACATGCAAAAAGGCCTCGTGAACGTTCTTTGAGGTTGCCGTGCAGCTCTCCGTCCGGCCGTCCTCTGTGATGAAGAGGATCGCCGGGGTCGGGAGAAGCCGCTTTTTTACCGCCACAAGGGTGTCGTATGTAAATGTTGTCTTTTGGGCGCTGCTGCTGCTGAACTCCACCCGGTCGCGGTAAACGGCCAGCCTGCCCGACTTGAGCAGTCCCTTCACCTCCGTCTGGTAGAGCGGCTTGTCCTCTCCCCGGCCCGCGTCAGCCACCCTCGTTCCGCAATAGGGACAGAAGGCAACCCCCTCCGGCAATTTCTCCCCGCACTTGATACATTGCATAGCGCGATGGTCTCCTTTCGTTTTCTGGTATCTCTATCTCATCACACACACTTTACAGGGGGCATATTGTTCGCCCGCAAAGTCCGGCAGAACCGCCCCCGGCCGCCCCGCCCC
>JAAWLY010000091.1 GCA_022798155.1 Lawsonibacter sp.
ACGGCCAGGGCGTGGGCCAGCACCGCCACCTGGTGGGAGTGCTCCTGGATGTTCTCCAGCCGGGTGTTGCGCATCAGGCCCCAGCGGTTGATGTACCGCATCCGGGAGATCATGGGGAAAAAGTTGTAGGCCACGGTTTCAAACGCTCCTTTGTTCAAGTCGTACCATTTTAACACAGGATGGAGCGGTTGTAAACCGGAAAAGCGGCGGGAGGGCACAAAAAAGGACGGCTTGTCAGCCGTCCTTCTCCGGAAATCTCTTGTTCTTCCACGCCCTGCCGCAGTTCCGACCGGTGAAAACAAGCAGGGCCAGAGTCAGCAGGCCCCGGATAATCCCCACGGCGGCGGCAAGATAATAGGTACGCTTTCTCATCTCTGGGTTCACGATCAAATGATACAGTATCCGCAGACCGCCCGTCAGCCCCCAGGGCGATACGCTGGTGTATGGATTCAGGACGAGCAGGCTCAGTGCCACGGCCAGCCAGCCCAAGATCAGCCAGGGGTGTTTTTTCGCCAGCAGCAGAGGCAGGCCCAGGATGACCAGGGCGGCGGCCGCCCAGATGAGCAGGGGCGCGCCCATCAGTCCGATGATGGCCAGCGCCACCCCGGAGACCTCCATTACAATTCCCAGCTTCTGAATGGGGAACAGCTCCTCTTTCCACTCCCGCTCCACATAGATTACCTTTGTTTCCGGCGGCTCCGGGGGCTGGGGGTACTCCCCGTCCCGGACCAGCTCGTCCACCGTCACGCCGAACAGGTCGGCTAAGCGTATGATTTTATCCAGGTCGGGGGTGGACTGGGCCGTCTCCCACTTGCTCACACTCTGCCGGGAGACCTCCAGCTTCTCCGCCAAACCATCCTGGGACATGCCCCGCTGGGTGCGCAGGGACAATATTTTTTCCGCTAGTGTCATAGGCTTGACCTCCTCTCAATTCTCCTTTATTATAGTGGAAGAGACGCAAAAAGCAATCAAGTCCGCTTGGAAATTTCCGCAACTGACAGTTGCGGAGGGGCAGGAGGGGTCCAAATGGCCAAAAAGAGTACCCGGAACACCCGGGAGAAGATCATCGACGCGGCCTGGAAGCTGTTTTACCGCCAGGGCTACGACGGCACCACCGTGGAGGAGATTATCGAGGAGTCGGGCACCTCCCGGGGGTCGTTTTACCACTACTTCCAGGGCAAGGACGCCTTGCTGTCCACCCTGGCCGACGTCTTCGACCGGAAGTATGAGGAGTTGACCGAAACATTAGACCCAAATCAGGACCGGTTCGAGCAGCTGATGTACTTAAACCGGGAGCTGTTCACCATGCTGGAGAACTCCATCTCCCTGGACCTGGTGGCCAGGCTGTACTCCTCCCAGCTCATCACCCGGGGGGACAAATCCCTGATGGACCACAACCGCATCTACTACCGCTTGCTGCGGCAGATTGTCCTCCAGGGCCAGGAGCGGGGGGAGCTGCGGGGGGATGTCACCGCCAGCGAGGTGGTCCGGGTCTACGCCCTGTGCGAGCGGGCTCTGATCTACGACTGGTGCCTGTCTCAGGGGGACTACTCTCTGTCTCAGTACGGCCGGACCATGATGCCCATGTTTTTACAAGGCTTTCGTGGAAAACAATCGTAAGTTTGTAAGAATGTACAAAACTGTATGTTAGAAAATGTACACTCTGTTTTTCTTGATATATCAAGGAAAATAGAGTGTTTTATATTGATAAGTACGGAGTTTGTTCTATATTGCGTTCTTTATTTTTTTCTGGTATGATACCAATAATCTGCTTTTGGCGGCTTTGTGTGTGCCGCCGGATCGCTTTTGGGAGGAATTTTATGACTACCGCGCAAATTTGTATTATGGCGACCATTATTCTGTATCTCTGCTTCGTGATTTTTACCGGCGTGATGATCGGCCGCCGCTCCAAGAAGAGCGCCGAGGGCTTCTACCTGGGCGGCCGGGGGATGGGCCCTCTGGTCACCGCCATGAGCGCCGAGGCGTCTGACATGAGCAGCTACCTTCTCATGGGCATCCCCGGCCTGGCCTATCTGTCCGGCGTGGCCGATGCCAGCTGGACCGCCATTGGTCTGGCTGTGGGCACCTATCTGAACTTTCTGCTGGTAGCCCGGCGGCTGCGCCGTTACAGCGCCAAGCTGGACGCCATTACCATCCCCAGCTTTATCTCCAAGCGCTACGGGGAGAAAAAGCCTGTAATCATGTGCATCTCCGCCCTGATTATCCTGATCTTCTTCGTGCCCTATGTGGCCTCCGGTCTGGCAGCCATCGGCAAGCTGTTCAACAGCCTCTTCGGCTGGGACTACATGCTGGCGGTGGTCATCGGCGCCATTGTGATTATCAGCTACACCTCCATCGGCGGCTTTTCCGCCGTGGCCACCATGGACCTGATCCAGTCCGTTATTATGACCGTCGCCCTGGCCGTCATTGTGGTGTTCGGCATCGTCCAGGCCGGGGGCATGGACGCGGTGCTGGAGCACGCCCGCTCCCTGCCCGGCTTCTTCAGCTTCAGCCAGACCTATAATGCGGCGGACAACTCCGCTGAGCCCTACGGTCTGATCCGCATCGTCTCCATGATGGCCTGGGGACTGGGCTACTTTGGAATGCCCCACATCCTGGTACGTTTCATGGCCATCCGGGACGAGAACGAGCTGAAGCTCTCCCGCCGCATCGCCGCGGTGTGGGTGGTCCTCTCCATGGGGGTAGCGGTGTTTATCGGCATTGTGGGCCACGCCGTTTCCGCCGCCGGACGGATCCCCGCCCTGGAGGGCAGCGCCACCGAAACGGTGATTGTCCGGCTTTCTGACCTGCTGTCCGGCTACGGCATTGTGCCCGCTGTTATCGCCGGCTGCATCCTGGCCGGTATCCTGGCGGCGACCATGTCCACCGCTGACAGCCAGCTGCTGGCCGCCTCCTCCGCCTTTTCGGAGAACCTGGTACAAAATGTGTTCGGCGTGAAGCTGACCCAGAAGCAGACCATGCTGTGCGCCCGGCTTACCGTTGTGGTCATTGCCATTATCGCCCTGTTCCTGGCTCGGGACCCGGACAGCAATGTGTTTCAGATCGTCTCCTTCGCCTGGGCGGGCTTCGGCGCCACCTTTGGCCCCGCTATGCTGTGCGCCCTGTTCTGGAAACGGAGCAACCGCCAGGGGATTATGGCCGGCCTGGTGGCGGGCGGCGTAATGATCTTTGTGTGGAAGTTCCTGGTCAAACCCCTGGGCGGCGTGTGGAACATCTACGAACTGCTGCCCGCCTTCCTGGTGGCGCTGGCCGCCATTGTGGTGGTCTCCCTGATTACCCCCGCGCCAGAGGCCGACGTGGTTAAAACTTTTGAGGATTACGACCGATAAACCTGCATTTGTGTCAGGCGGGGGAGGCGACATAGCGCTTCCCCCGCCTGTGTATGAAAAAGAGGGCTTCTTCATGAAGCCCTCTTGGTATATCCGTATAAAATTTACATGTGCTGAAATGTTTCGATTGCGGCCCGGGTCAGGGCGTAATCTGTCTCTACTGTGGGAAGCAGCTGCGCGGCCAGGTCGTAATTCTTGGTACGCAGTGCCTCGGTGATCTCGTGGCTGGACTGATACAGCCGGGTAAAGCTAAGATTTTGGCTTACCCCTTTCAGCGTATGGGCCGCCCGGAATGCCTCCTCATAGTTGCCGGCATGCATGGAGTCCTCCAAAAGCTGAAAAGACGGGTCGGTTAGAAACTTCCCTACGAATTTGCGTACCAGCGCCTCGCTGTACAGCCGGTTTAAAACCTCCTCATAGTCACCGCCCAGGGTGGCATAGCACTCTTGAATGGTCAATGTTTCTCCTCCTCTTCCTGATATTCCACCACTTTGCCAATGGCTCCTGTGTATTGGGGCTTCTCGTCCGCGGACCACATGGCCCGGCTGATGATATGGACAGGCCGTGTCCGTCCGTTCAGACAGATGTCGCAGTCGTACTCTACCACCGGCTGCTCCGGCGTGCTGTCCTGGAGCAGCTGAGCCAATCCCGCCAGTTGGTCTGGGCTGACAATTTGTTTCACCTTTTCATTGTGGTAGGGGTCCACCGTGGCCTCCTCCAGCCCCAAAAGCCGGGCCCCCACAGGGGACAGAGTGAGCATGGGGGGCGTTTGGGTATACTCAAAGAGGACATGCTCAGACAGTGAGTTGAAGAAGTGGTGAATGGCCCGCTCCTGCTCCAAGATGCGTAGGGTACGGTCGGGCGCAGACAGCTCCTCATATTGCATCATTTCGGCGGCTTCGGCAGCGGTATTCTCCATTGCCCGCTGGTCCACCCGGACCACAGTGTCCACCGCCATCTCCCGCTGGATGATATCGCTGCTCTCCACCAGGCACTCCAACAGCAGGGGCTGGAACGTGCCGCACTCGCCGTTCAGAATCATGGCCAGCGCCTTTTCGTGGGGGTGGGCCGGCTTATAGACCCGCTCGCTGGTCAGGGCGTCGTACACGTCGGCCAGCGACACCACCTGGGCGGAGATAGGGATTTCCTCCCCTACCAGCCCGTCGGGATAGCCCCTGCCGTCGTACCGCTCGTGGTGCCAGCGGCAGATTTCATAGGCGTATTTTACCAGCGGCTCGTCCTGGAAGGGGACCCCCTTCATCATGTCGGCCCCCATCTGGGAGTGGCCCTTCATGATCTCGAACTCCTCCTTGGTAAACTTGCCCGGCTTATTGAGAATCTCGCTGGGGATGCAGATCTTGCCGGCGTCGTGGAGGGTGGAGGCGTTGCTGATCAGGTTGATAGTTTCGCGGTCCAGCTTATATTTGTCCGTTTTGCGCATCAGGCTTTTCAGCAAAATCTCCGTCATGGTCTGGATATGTAGAACATGCAGGCCGCTCTCCTCATTGCGGAACTCCACAATGTGGCTGAGGATGGAGATCATCAGATTGTTGACTCGCTCCTTCTGGTAAATCTGCTCGTTTACCATTGCGGTGAGCCGGCGCTGCTTGGCGTAGAGCATGATGGTGTTGATGACACGGCGGCGGACCACCATCATATCGAAAGGCCGGCTGATGTAGTCGGTAACGCCCATGTCGTAGGCCCGCTCGATAAAGGTGTGGGTGCTCTCGGCGGAGATCATGATGACGGGCACGCTGTCGATCCAGTTATATTTGTTCATGGCGGACAGCACGCCGAATCCGTCCATGTTGGGCATCACAATATCCAGTAAAACCAGGGATATCTCCTGCTCCCTCTGCTGAAGGATGGCCACTGCCTGCAAGCCGTCCTCCGCCTCGATAATGTCATAAGATTCCTCCAGCATAGAGCGAAGAATCGAGCGGTTCATTTCTGAGTCGTCGGCCACCAGAATGGTGTACCGCTGCTCCCCTTTTGGGGCCATAAACTCACTCTCCTTGTGTCGGTAGTTCGTCCTGGGCGCTGCCGCGCTCAGACATTAGTTTGGTTAATGTGGTACACAACTGCTCAATGTTGATGGGCTTGGCCAGATGTGCGTTCATGCCCGCCTGGGTGGTGCGGGTGATATCCTCCGCAAAGGCGTTGGCGGTCAGGGCGATGATGGGGGTGGATCTGGCGTCCGGTCGTTCCAGGGCCCGGATGGCCTGGGTGGCCTGGCAGCCGTCCATATTGGGCATCTGCATATCCATCAGCACCGCGTCGAAGAAGAATGGCTGGGAGCGCTGGAAGGCCTCCAGCGCCTTGACCCCGTCCTCCGCCGGGGTCACTTCGGCCCCGCGCATCTTTAAAAGCTCGGTGGCGATCTCCATGTTCAGCAGATTGTCCTCTGCCAGCAGAATATGCCGGCCCGTCAGGGTGCCCGGTTCCTGCGTCTCCCGCTCTGGCTGGGGCAGGGGGGCCTCGCCTACGTCGAAAGGCAGGGTGACGGAAAAAGTGGTGCCCTCGCCCAGAACGCTGTCCACTGCAATCTGTCCGCCCATGCGGGTGACCAGGTTCTTTACAATAGGCATCCCCAGTCCGGTGCCCATAACCTCCTTGGCGCCGAAGCGCACCTCCCGCTCGTATGGATCGAAGAGCTTGGGCAGAAACTCCTCAGACATGCCGGAGCCGGTATCCGAGACCACGAAGAGGTAATTGTTCCGTTTGCCCTCGTCCATCTGCCGCAGAGTGACGGATATTCGGTCGCCGGCCCGGGTAAACTTCATAGAGTTGGATACCAGGTTGTTGATAATCTGGCTCAGCCGGGCGGGATCCCCCTTAATCATCCGGTTCTGCACGTCGATGGACAGGCGGAAGTCCTTGTCCTGGTTTTTTGCCTGGGCCCGGAAGGGGGACAGGCAGGTCTCCAGATTTTGCACCAGGTCGAAGGGTTTGATCTCCATGGAGACCTTCCCCTGCTCCAGGCGGGAGATCTCCAGAATATCGTTGATGAGGGCCAGCAACTGCTGGCTGGCCGCGCCGATCTTGTTGAGATAGCCCAGCATCTTCTCTCTGCTGCAGTCATTCTGGAGGGCCAGGCTGGTCATGCCGATGATGATGTTCAGCGGAGTGCGCATATCGTGGCTCATCACGGAAAAGAACTGCTTCTGAGACTTCTCGCTCTGCTCCGCGGCCGCCAGGGCGCCTTTGAGCAGGCGCACCTGCTGCTGCTGCTCCTCCTTCTCCTTTTCCACATCGCGGAAGCAGATAACCGCCTCGTTGGGGATTTTTTCCGGGTCGGTGAGCATCCGCACACTGATCCAGCGCTCCTCGTCCCCAAATTTCCGCAGGAACTCACCGCCGAAATCCCGAACGCCCTGATCCACCAGCAGCCGGATATGCTCCAGGGAAAAGTTTTGAATAAAATCCTCTGAGGTCCACTCGTCCAGGGCGGAGGCTATGATCCGCAGCAGATCGCTGTAGTCGCCGGTTTTGGCGCTCAGCTGCTCCCGCACATAGGGAGAGGGTTTGGTCATTTCAAAAACGCCTGTGATAACATTGACCCGGTAAAACGCATAGTAGATATCGCCCATCACCCGCACTGTCTCATTGGTCCGCTTGGCAGTTCGGCTCAGCTTTCGGTCCCGCTGCCACATAAACAGCGCAATCAGCAGAAACAGCACCAGGCCGACGCCATAGTAGACCAAAATATCCTGTACCCCCTGAAGCAGGGTTTCGTATGGGACGGTCAGGATACACAGCCAGCCGTTGCCGGTGTGCTGATAATACAATCCCCGCTGAAGGCCTTGCATACCGATAATGGAGTTGTCTTTCCCGTCCAGCTCGCTCCGGGTGACCCGGTTGAAAAGGTCCTGGGTATAGACCTGGATGTCCTCCTCGGCGGCCTCAAAGGGTACGCTGTAATACAGCAGGTTACCCTGATGATCCAAAACATAGTAAGCGCCGTTCACCGGCAGATCCTGAACAGTGTGGTTGGCTCTGAAATAGTCCACAGGCACATCAAGAGCGATGGCTTTGTCGCCCTCAGCGGCGGAGACCGCCACTGTGACCACCAGCTGTCCATCGTAGATATCGCTGGCATAGGCGTCAGTAAAGATCACCTTGCCCTCCGCCGCTATGGCCTTTTGATACCAGTCCCGTTCCCGGTAGTTGTAGTTGACATCCCGGCCCCTGCCGGCTGAAATCACCTTTCCGTTCAGCACCGCATAGATATCCAGACTGCTGGCATGGAGCAGACGGGTACTCTTTTCAAAATAATCTGCCAGCCAGGTCCGAAACCACTCTGTGTCTGTTCCGTCCTGGCCGATGTCCTCCAGATAGTACATTGCCATGGTGAGGATACGGTCATATTCATTGAGGTGGTTATCTTCGTCGTTGGAATAGCTGGTAACCAGATTCTTTCCCATAGTTCTGGCGTTGTTCAGCAAAAGCTGCTGGCTGACCAGCATTCCGGTCGCTGCCACCGCCATAAACAGGCCCAAAATCAAAAGAATCTGCCAGTTGCTCCATCTCATAAAAAAGCGCCCTTTATTGTGCCGCATCTTGTCTGTCCTCCTTGGCAAGACCTTGAACTGCCGGCAAACCCGCCTTTTTTCGGGGTGGCAGACATTTGTTCAGACTATATTATAGCACATTGGAGTTTCGCTGTAAAGATATCGTCACATTCTTAATTTAAAAATAACCCCGCGTCAAATACTTGTCAAGTGGGATAAAAGGCATTATAATAGGGAAGTCTTACTTGAATGCTTTCAGGCAGGGCTAGGGCTTGTTTGAAAAATGTCAACATGCCCAAACGTCGGCTCTTTTTCCGCCATACTTTGCCAATTTTCCTTGAAATACATCCAGTATTCCTGCGTC
>JAAWLY010000092.1 GCA_022798155.1 Lawsonibacter sp.
AACATGCCCAAACGTCGGCTCTTTTTCCGCCATGCTTTGCCAATTTTCCTTGAAATACATCCAGTATTCCTGCGTCAAATTGGCTTCGTCTGGCGAAAAGATTCCTCGCCGTTGGGCACATTTCCATTTTTCAAACAGTGCTTAGACCGCTTCTATTCTAGCAAAAGGAGTTTTTATTTCCTACACTCCGCTAAAGCTTTTACGGAACTCCCCGGCACAGCCGGGGTTTTTCAATTAACAAAAAAGCGGAAGCTTCATTGCAATGAAGTTTCCACTTTTTTGTTAACATGTGTTGTTGCCAAAGACTATTTCAGATACATTCAGACCTCCATGATAACGGGCAGGATCATGGGGGAGCGCTTTGTCTTTTTATACAGATATCCGGACAAATCGCCCTTAATGGTGCTCTTGATGGCGGACCAATCGGTGGAATAGCGAGCGTCTACGCTTTGGACAGCCTCCAGTGCAACCTGGCGGAGCTCCTCCAGCAGTCCCTCAGATTCTTTCACATAGACAAAACCACGGGTGATGATATCCGGGCCGGAAACCAGCTCTCCGTCCTCTCCGGACATGGACAGCACCACCACGATCACGCCGTCCTCGGCCAGGTGCCGCCGGTCCCGGAGGACCACGCTGCCCACATCGCCCACGCCGTAGCCGTCCACAAAGACCTGGCCGGCGGTGACGGTACCATTGATCTTCGCGGAGTTTTGAGTCAGCTCCATCACCTTTCCGATATCACTGATTAGGATACGATTGGGCTCCATCCCCATCTCCCGGGCCAGCTTGCCGTGAATTTGGAGCATCCGCTGCTCGCCGTGGAGAGGAATGAAGAATTTCGGCTTGACCAGGGCGTGGACAATTTTCAGCTCCTCCTGACAGGCGTGGCCGGAGACGTGAAGGGCCAGCTCCCGTTCGTTCATTACCTCCACGCCCTTGCGGTAGAGCTCGTTGACCACGTTGCCAATGGCGTTTTCGTTGCCGGGGATGGCGGAGGCGGAGATAATCACCCGGTCGCCGGGGAGCAGGTCCACCTGGCGGTGGGTGTTGAAGGCCATGCGGGTGAGGGCGGACATGGTCTCCCCCTGGCTGCCGGTGGTGATGATGCACACCTTATTTTTGGGCAGGGATTTGATGTGGTTTAAATCCATAAGGATGCCGTCAGGGATGTTCATATAGCCCAGCTCAGTGGATACCTTCATCACATTTTCCATGGAACGGCCGGTAACAGCCACCTTCCGCCCGTAGCGGGCGGCCACGTCAATAATCTGCTGGATGCGGTCCACGTTGGAGGCGAAGGTGGTGACGATAATCCGCTCCTCACAGCCCCGGAACAAGGAGTCGAAGGAGGCACCCACGCTGCGCTCTGAGCGGGTATAGCCGGAGCGCTCCACGTTGGTGGAGTCGGCCAGCAGGGCCAGTACCCCCTCTTTGCCCAGCTCGCCCAGCCGGGCCAAGTCCATCATCCCCCCCTGGATGGGGGTGGCGTCGATCTTGAAGTCGCCGGTGTGGACGCAGGTGCCAACCGGGCACTTGATGGCAAAGGCCACCGCGTCGGCGATGGAGTGGTTGACATGGATAAACTCCACGGTGAACTTCCCCGCCTTGACAATCTGGCCCGCCTCGCAGGTGATGAGCTTGGTCTTGTCCAGCAGCCGATGCTCCTCCAGCTTCAGCTTAATGAGGCCGGCGGACATGCGGGTGGCGTAGATGGGGGCGTTGATGGAGCGCAGCACATAGGGCAGGGCCCCGATGTGGTCCTCGTGGCCGTGGGTGATGAAGATACCCCGGATCTTGCTCTGGTTTTTAATCAGGTAGGTGACGTCGGGGATAACCACGTCGATACCGTACATATCGTCGTCGGGGAAACCCATGCCGCAGTCTACCACAATGATGTCGCCATCGTACTCGTAAACGGTGAGGTTCTTGCCGATCTCGTTGAGACCGCCAAGGGAAATAATTTTCAGTTTTTCTGCCATAATTACTCCTTTTTATTGATTTATGTAGATGTTTTCTGTGTTCTGACAGAAAAGCTCAGGGAAAATCCACCGTGCCGCTGGCACAGCGTTTCAGACGAACGGCCGTACCCGTCCCCGGCCCTGCCTCGCCGGTTGGATAGAAGCCCTTTCGTCTCCCAAGTTGTTTCTGCCTGTTTTGTCCGCAGTCCGTCCCCGCCTGTCCTACGGTTCGAGAGCTGTGGAATATATTTAGACGCCGGGGCGGGCGGTAAACACCCGGCCCCATTCGGCGTTTAAATCAAATCTGTTCATTTGCCCGCCGGATACGCCGCATGTGGGGCGGCGGGTATCCACAAGGCACTATAGACACTTTTAGTTTACCACACTCTTCCTGAAAAGTATACTATGCGTTTGTGAAGAACAAAACCGCGGCTATTTGTCCTCTTGTTGGGCACATTGCTCAGAAATAACGCGGTCCAGCTCCGCTGCGCGCCCGGCGTAGAAGTCACACAGCTCGGCCGCCAGCTCCAGGTCTGGACCCTCGGCAACGATGCGCAGGGCGGACCGCCGGGCCAGAGGGGTCAGGTAGACCCAGCCATTCCCCGAGCGCATGCGCAGGCCCTCGCCAGAGGGCTGGCGGGCGCTCTCCCGGGCCAGCGCCTGCATCACCCGTCCCCGGTCGGAGGCCAGGGGCACCTCCCGCCGCCAGGAGGAGAAGCGGGGGGTCTTGGATACCAGAGTTTCCAGCTTCTGACCGGAGACCGCCATCCGGGCGCAGATGCGCACGGCGGCGGCGGGGGCCTGGCGCAGCCAGGGCTGGGCGGCGTAGAGTGCGGACGCCTGTTCTCCGTCCCGGTCCAGCCGCAGGACAGTCCCCCCGTAGCCGGCGGCCACCAGATCCACCGCCGCGCTGGCCCCAGCGGAAACCGCCACCTGGCCAGAGCCGTTTTCCATTTCGATGAGGGCCAGCAGGGCCAGCAGCTGGCCCGGGTCTATTACCGCTCCCCGCTCATCCTGGGCGGTGAGGGAGAAGCCACCCCGCTGAGCGTGGAAGGCCGCCACACCGGGCCGCCACACCTCTTCCAACTTGCATCCCAGGCCGGCCAGCGCCTCCCGCAGGCAGCGCTCCTCCGGGGTGGCCGTCCCCACAGCCACAGTTACCCGCCGCAGGGCCGGACGATGGAGGCTGGCCCCCTCCACTGTCTGGCGGACCCACTGCTCCATGGTAAAGTCAGAGCGGCGCAGCCGGCCCACCTGGCCACTGCGGGTTCGGCGCACCTCCCCCTGGAGCAGGGCATGCTCCAGCTTTCGCTCCCGGGTCCGGCCCAGGGGCAGGCCGTTGTGGTCAAAGAAATGGAGATATACCGTCCCCCCGCTCTCCTCCACAAAGAGAGAGACGGGCAGGCTGTGATAAACCGCAGCCCCCGCCCCCTGAACCGGGCTGTCCAGGCTGTGGGTCAGGGCGTCGCTGCCGGCGGCGGCCACCCCGGCGGCGGCGGCCCGGGCCAGCATCCCAGCCCCCGGGGTGGGGGAGCAGCCCAGGCCCACCGGGCCCTCCGCACCCAGAATGCTCCCCAAGGTGAGCAGGGCCTCCGGCCCCATGTCCTCCCCCAGCACACCCCGAATCACGCCGCCATCCCCAAACCGGAGCGTGGCCTTCTGGCTTCCGCTGGTAACCGACCGGGCCAGACGGCAGCCGGCGGGGGCGGTCTGGCCGGGCCAGAGCTTGACCCGCTCCAGCAGGACCGCTCCCTCCTCCGCCAGGGCGTTACCCCCCAGCACCGCCCCCTCGTTGAGGACGGCCCCCCTGCGGGCGGAGGCGTCTTTGCATAAAATCGCGCCGTACAAGGTGCACCGCGGCCCAACCGCGGCGTTTTCCAGCAGGATGGAGCGCTGCACCATGCTCCGCTCCCCCGCCGCCGCGCCCCGGTCCAAAACGGCGTGAGGACCGATGAGACAGCCCTCCTCCAGCCGTGTCCCCTCCCCGATCCAGCAGGGGGGAACGACGGTAACGCCGGCCGGGACGGGCTGGGCGGACCAGGTTCCTCCCTCCCGCTTGGGCAGGCCCATGTCCAGCTTCACTTTACCGGATAAGGCGTCGCAGACACAGTCCAGATAGGCCTTGCAGTCCCCCATGTCGCACCAGTAGCCCGCCAGCGGCAGGCCATACAGAGCCGCCCCCTCCTGGAGCAGGGCGGGGAACAGATCCTTGCCAAAGTCGAAGGACGTCCCCTGGGGGACGCGGTCCATGGCGGCAGGGGACAGAAGGTAGATCCCCGTGTTGATCTGGTCAGTGAACACCTGACCCCAGCCCGGTTTTTCCACAAAACGCTCCACCCGGTTCTGCTCGTCGGTGAGCACCAGTCCATACTCCAGGGGGTTGGGGTGACGGTATAGGGCAAGGGTGGCCGCCGCCCCCCGCTCCCGGTGGAAGTCCATCAGCCGGGACAGGTCCAGGTCGCAGACGCAGTCTCCGCTGATGACCAGAAAATCCTCCCGGCCCAGATGGGGCATACAGTTCTTCACGCTGCCCGCCGTTCCCAGCGGCTCCTCCTCCGTAAAATAGGTCAGCCGCACCCCCAGCCGGTCCCCGCTGCCAAAGCAGTCCATCACCACCTGGGGCTTGTAGCACAGGGTCACGCAGATGTCGGTGATTCCATGAGATTTCAGCAGGTGAATGATGTGCTCCATCACCGGCCGGCCCAGCAGGGGGGTCATGGGCTTGGGCGTGCCCAGCGACAGCGGCCGCAGCCGGGTGCCCTCCCCGCCCGCCATAATCACAGCTTTCAAAGGCTTCGCCATCCTTCCGTCAGTCATGTAGGATTAGTATGGCTTGACGGCCGCTGTTTCAATCTTGTGGGGAAAAGTAAAATATGGTATAATTCTTCTTACGGCAAAGGGGACCGCTTCTTGAAAAGTCCGTTTTATTGGACTCCATATCCGCTACACTGGGGCGTAAAACCTGGAAAGGAGGACAACGCCTATGTCTAAAAGCTCCAATCAAAAGACCAAACTGCTCCATCTGGCCCGTATGCTCCTGCGGCAGACCGACGAGGACCACCCCCTCACTGTCCCTCAGATTATCGAGGGGCTGGCCAAGCAGGATATCAAGGCCGAGCGAAAAAGCATCTACGACGATCTGGAGGCTCTGCGCCTGTTTGGGCTGGATGTCCAGTCCCGGAAAGGAAAGAGCGCCGGCTGGTTTGTGGGCAGCCGGGAATTTGAGCTGCCCGAGGTCAAGCTGTTGATGGACGCGGTGCAGTCCTCCCGGTTTCTCACCCAGAAGAAGAGCGACACCCTGATCCGAAAGCTGGAGGGACTGGCCAGCGTCCACCAGGCGGGCCAGCTCCAGCGGCAGGTGTATGTCTCCGGGCGGATCAAGGTGATGAATGAGAGTATCTACTACAACGTGGACAAGCTGCACACCGCCATCGCCAGCCAAAAGGCCATTACATTTAAATATTTCGACTACGACATCCACCGGAACAAGGTGTTTCGCCAGGAGGGCCGGCGGTATGTGGTCTCCCCCTACGGCTTGATCTGGAACAGCGAGAACTACTACCTGGTGGCCTTCGACCATTCCCACCAGGAGATGCGCCACTACCGGGTGGACAAGATGGCGGAGATCGCCGTAACATGCCTGAAGCGGGAGGGGAAGGCGCGCTACCCCAGTTTCCAGCTGGCCCAGTACGAGCAAAAGCACTTTAACATGTACAGCGGCCAGGAGATGAAGGTCACCCTCCAGGGCCGGCGGGACAAGGCCAGCCTGGTGTGGGACCGGTTCGGCCAGGATATCATCATGGTCCCAGACGGGGAGGAACACTTCACCGTCACCCTGCCCGTGGTCATCAGCCCCCAGTTTTTCGGCTGGCTGCTGGGTCTGGACGGAAGCGTTGTCCTGACCGGACCCAAGGAGGCGGTGGCCGCCTACCGCCGGCGGCTGGCCGCTGTTCTGGAGGAATTGCCATAGATGGCGGTGATTCCCTGGGGCGCTCTTATTAAAATCTGTTAAAAAATTTGTGGAAACAGTGGTATTTTTCCTGACAGTATGATATGATAAAAACGTGAGGAAGCAGCCATACCATTTGAAAGGAGGCGCTGCCAGTATGACAGCATTTTGGCTGATCGCGTTTATCGCCCTTGTGGCAGGCGAGGCGGCCACGGTAGGACTGGTGTGCATCTGGTTTGCCGCGGGAGCGGTAGGCGGGTTTCTGGTGGCCGTTTTGGGCGGCCAGTTCTGGTTCCAGCTGATCGTGTTCGCGGCGGTGTCCACCCTGGCGCTTGTTCTGGTGCGGCCTGCGGCAGCCCGGTTTGCCCGTCCCCGGCGTTCCCCCACCAACGCTGACCGGGTGGTTGGACAGCCCGCCGCCGTCACCGAGACGGTGGACAACGAGGCCGGCACCGGCCAGGTAAAGGTACTGGGGCAGGTCTGGACCGCCCGCAGCGCCCTGGGCGTGGTCATTCCCGCGGGAGCTCAGGTAAAGGTCCAGCGGATCGAGGGCGTGAAGGTATTTGTAGAGACGTTATAAAACAGGAAAAAGGAGTGCGTATTATGGATATTCTGTTCAAAGTTCTTCCCTGGGTGGCCTTTGTGGTGGTGGTGCTGATTATCTTAGGCTCCTGCGTGAAAATCGTGCCCCAGTCCCGGGCCTTTGTCATTGAGCGCCTGGGCGTGTTCAGCACCGTGTGGAACGAAGGCCTGAAGTTCAAGGTGCCTTTTATCGAGCGGGTGGTGAAAAACGTGTCCCTGAAGGAGCAGGTGGTGGACTTTGCCCCCCAGCCCGTTATCACCAAAGATAACGTGACCATGCAGATCGACTCGGTGGTCTACTTCCAGATCACCGACCCCAAGCTGTATACCTATGGCATTGAAAACCCCATGTCCGCCATTGAGAACTACACCGCCACCACCCTGCGGAACATCATCGGCGACCTGGAGCTGGACCAGACCCTGACCAGCCGCGACCACATCAACACCAAGATGCGCGCCCTTCTGGACGAGGCCACCGACCCCTGGGGCATTAAGGTCAACCGGGTAGAGCTGAAGAACATCATGCCCCCCCGGGATATCCAGGAGTCCATGGAGAAGCAGATGCGGGCCGAGCGGGAGCGCCGGGAGTCCATCCTTCAGGCCGAGGGCCAGAAGCAGTCTCAGATTCTGGTGGCCGAGGGCGAAAAGCAGGCCGCCATCCTTCGGGCCGACGCCGCCAAGCAGGCGGCCATTCTCCAGGCCGAGGGCGCCAAGCAGGCTAAGATTCTGGAGGCCGAGGCCGAGGCTGAGGCTATTTTGAAGGTCCAGCAGGCCACCGCTGACGCAATCCAGCTCATCAACCAGGCCGCTCCCGGCCAAGGCGTGCTGACCATCAAGGCCCTGGAGGCCTTTACCGCCGCCGCCAACGGCAAGGCCACCAAGATCATCATCCCCTCCGAGCTTCAGGGCATCGCCGGCCTGGCCGCCGCCGCCAAGACCGTCTTCGACACCGAGGACCCCAAGGCCACCATTACCAAGACTGTGCCCAAGCAGTAAAAGGAGACTTAAACTAAGAATATGACCGAGAACGCCAGACTGGCCTTGGGGCTTCGTGCTCTAGGCATGGACGACACCGACATCGTTAATTTCCTTCTCTGGATTGAAACCGGCGAGGAACAGTATAAGCCCAAGGCCAAAGAAGAGAAATAAGGATAATTGGGCCGGGGAACTCCCCGGCCCCAACTTATGAAGCGGAGAGCGTTTTATGGCTGTGCGCAGCATTGTGGTCAAAAAGCCACTGGTCAGCATGATGGCCCGGCCTCAGACAAAATTCCATGGCCCCAACCAGCCCGTCCGCTATCAGACCGGCAGCGATACCTTTTTGGAGGAGACGCTGGAGGGGCTGGCGGAGAAAATTGAGCAGTATGCTCTCCCGGAGCTGGCGCGCTGGCAGCAGCTGGCGGCGCAGATCATGCCCCGGATTGAGGGCCTGGCCGTCCAGGACCCGGAGGGCTACGAGGAGATGAAGCTCTGGACCAAGCAGAAGGCCCGCCGGTGGCGGGAGGAGATCAGCCGGCTCCCCGCTTTCGTGGAGGAGTGGGACAGCTCCCAATACCTGCGGGACTGTGTGTTCAGTTGGTTTATCCACGCCTTTTCTCTGCATCCGTAGGAAAAACCGCCCCGCCTGTAATGAAACAGGCGGGGCGGTTTTTGTCAAATCAAAATGATATTGTCTGCCCGGCGGGTGTAGTTCTCCTCCAGCATGGCCACGTGGGAGAGGAAATCGGCGTCC
>JAAWLY010000093.1 GCA_022798155.1 Lawsonibacter sp.
GCCAGATAGCCCTTTTTGTCCCGGTCACGGGTGTCGATGCCGTAGAGCATGGCCCGCCAGAAGGCGGCCCAGGTGGACTTGCCCCCCTCGTTGGGGGCGTGAATCAGGGTCATGCCCGGCCCCGGCTCCAGGCGGGCGTGGTCCAGCCGGCCGAAGGTGGCGGTCATGGATTTGATCTTCACAGCGCTTCCCCTCCCTCCAGGGCGGCCAGCCCATACCGGGCGGCCAGCTGATACAGGGGGGTATCCGGCTCGGCCTGGCACTTGTCCCACATCTCCCGCAGGAACAGCCCCGTCAAGGTATCCTCCTCCCGCCGGGCCCACAGGTCCCGGGGCAGGTGGGTGCGGTCCACCAGGGTCAGGCCGTAGAACCCGGGGGACAGAGCCCGGTCCAGGGCGGACAGGTCGGGAGTGTCTCCCTCGCCGGTGAGGATCAGGCGGCAGATCAGGTTTTCCGTGCTCTGGGGCAGGGCGGCCCGGACTGTGGACAGCACATCCGCCGCCCCGGTGACGTCCGCGGAAATGATTTCATACCTCCGTTTCGCCAGAGGAACGAACTGGGCGGTCACATGGCCCGGCTCCGCCTCCACATAGAGCACGCCCTTCTCCCCCAGCTCGTCGAAGCCCCTTCCCTCGGGGCAGCCAGGGTAGGCCCAGTATACGGCTCCCTCCCTTTGCAGGCCGCTGCCCTGATGGACATGGCCCAGAGCCAGGTAGTCCAGCCCGCTGGCGGCAATGTCCATCCGGGTAATGGGGCCGTAGTGCCCCGCCGGGTCCACCTCGCCGTGGAGGCAGGCCAGGTGGAGCTTGCCGTCGTCAGGGACGGCCAGCCCATCCAGTGGACAGGTATCCTGATGGGAATTGGTGAAGGCCTTCCCCCACAGGGTATATTCCAGGGCGTCTATCCGCTCCAGGGTATCGGAGGCGAAGATATGTACATTTTCCGGCCAGTCCAGGGCATCCCAGATGGACTTCGGACTGTAAAAGTCATGATTTCCCGGGGAAATAAACACCGGGCAGGGGATGCCGGCCAGCGCGGAGCACAGGGCCTGGGCGGTCTCCCGGTAGACATGCTCCGAGTCCAACAGGTCCCCCGCCAGCAGTACCAGGTCCGCCTGCTTGTCCCGGGCCAGACTGGCCAGCCGGTCCAGCAGATCCCGCTGCTCTCCCCGGCGCTGGGCGGCCCGCTCCGGGGTCAGGCCGGAAAAGGGGCTGTCCAGATGGAAATCAGCCCCGTGGATAATTTTCAGCATAGTTTCTCCTCTCTGCTTTGCCAGCCCATCCGGTATTCCCGCTCGCCAGTGGTCCTGTCGGTCTGCTCTCCCTGAAGGGAAAAGCCCTCCCGCCGGTAGAAGCCGGCGGCCCGGGTATTCTTTTCATAGACGCACAGGCTCAGCCGGTCCCGGACAGCTTTGGCCTGGTCCAGCAGCTTTTTCCCCACCCCCCGGCTCTGGGCCCCGTACCGAACAAAGATACCGGCGATATAGCCGCCCTCCAGGCCGAGAAACCCCAAGATTTCCCCCTCCTCCTCCCAGACATACACCTCCGCCTGGGGCAGGGACTGCCGGACTGCTTCCAGCTGGCTTTGCCAGTAGGAGGCGGGGATGAAGCTGTGGGCCTGGAGGTTAGCCGACAGCCAAATGTCCAAAACCTGATTCAGGTCGTCAAGGGAGAGTGGACGTATCATAGTGTTACTCCTCAATGTCCGCCCGGCGGACGGACACGCACCTTTTCTTCTCGGTGTCGATGACAAACAGGCAGGCGTTCAGCTTGCAGCTGCCCTCCGCCTCCTCATACCGCCGGGGCAGCCCCCCCAGAAAGAGATTCAGGGAGTTCTCCGGCTTGATGCCCAGCACCGAGTTGACCGGGCCGGCCATCCCCAGGTCGGTGACAAAGCCGGTGCCCTGGGGCAAAATCCGGCAGTCCGCCGTGGGCACATGGGTGTGGGTTCCCCACACTGCCGCCGCCCGGCCGTCCAGGTGCCAGCCCATGGCCCCCTTCTCACTGGTGGCCTCGGCGTGGAAGTCCACCAGCAGCAGGTCAAAGCCCCCCCTGTTACAGAAGTAGTTGGCCGACTTGAAGGGGCTGTCCAGGTTGGAGTTTAAGTCCACACGGCCCATGATGTTCAGCACCCCCAGCCGCAGCCCCTGGCACTGGTACACCCCGAACCCCTTCCCCGGGACCCGTCCAGCGTAGTTGGCGGGGCGAAGGATGCGCTCCTCCTTGTCTAGAAAGGCCCCGATCTGGATGCGGTTCCAAGTGTGGTTGCCCAGGGTGATCACGTCGGCCCCGGCCTCCAGAATCCGCCGGGCCTGGGCGGGAGTGATGCCCACCCCGGAGGCGTTCTCCCCGTTGACCACGCAGAAGTGGGCCCCCGTCTCCTCCCGCAGGTCGGGCAGACGGCGGGACAGGATGTCCTGCCCCCCCTCGCCTACCACGTCCCCAACCGCTAATACGTTTAACAGCATAGTTCTTTACTCCTCATCCAATTTGAGCACGGCCATAAATGCCTCGGTGGGCAGCTGGACCGTCCCCAGGGTGCGCATTTTCTTCTTTCCCTCTTTTTGCTTCTCCAGCAGCTTCTTCTTCCGGGTGATGTCGCCGCCGTAGCACTTGGCCAGCACGTCCTTCCGCATGGCCTTGACGGTCTCCCGGGCGATGATTTTGCCTCCGATGGCCGCCTGGACAGGTACCTCAAAGAGCTGACGGGGGATGTTCTCCTTCAGCTTTTCACAGATACGCCGGGCCCGGCCATAGGCTTTGTCCCGGTGGACGATGAAGCTCAGCGCGTCCACCTGGTCGCCGTTGAGCAGCAGGTCCACCTTTACCAGGTCGCTTTTCTCATAGCCCTCCAGCTCGTAGTCCAGAGAGGCGTAGCCCTTGGTGCGGGCCTTCAGCGCATCGAAAAAGTCGTAGATGATCTCGCCGATGGGCATGGAGTAGTGCAGCTCCACCAGGTTGGTGTCCAGATACTGCATGTCCTTGAAAATTCCCCGGCGGTCCTGGCACATGGGCATGATGTTGCCCACGTAGTCGGGCGGGGAGATGATGGACACCTTGGCGTAGGGCTCCCGGGCCTCGGAGATGGAGCCCGGGTCGGGGTAGTTGTGGGGGTTGTCCACCCGGACCACAGTCCCGTCGGTTTTTGTGACTTCATATATTACGGACGGTAATGTGGTAACCAGGTCCAGGTCAAACTCCCGTTCCAGCCGCTCCTGAATGATCTCCATGTGGAGCATTCCCAAAAAGCCGCAGCGGAAACCGAAGCCCAGAGCCGCCGAGGACTCGGGCTCGAAGGACAGCGATGCGTCGTTGAGCTGGAGTTTCTCCAGGGCGTCCCGCAGGTCGGGATACTTGGACCCGTCCTCGGTGTAGATGCCGCAGTAGACCATGGCCTGGGCGGGGCGGTAGCCGGGCAGAGGGGTTTCCGCCGGGTTTTCCGCCCCGGTGATGGTATCGCCCACGCTGGTGTCCTTCACGTTCTTGATGGAAGCGGTAAACCATCCCACCTCCCCGGCGGTCAGCTCGGGGGCGGACTCCATGCCCAGGGGCTCCAGATAGCCGCAGTCCAGCACCTGATAAGTGGCCCCGGAGGCCATCATCTTCACGTTCATTCCCTTTTTCAGAGTGCCCTCCATGATGCGGAAGTAGACGATCACCCCCACGTAGGGGTCATACTGGCTGTCGAAGATCAGGGCCTTGAGAGGGGCGCTGGGGTCCCCCTCCGGGGCGGGGATGTTGTGTACAATGTCCTCCAGCACGGCGGGGATGTTGATCCCCTGTTTGGCGGAGATCTCCGGGGCGTCCATGGCGGGCAGAGCCAGCACGTTCTCGATCTCCTCCTTCACCCGGGCCGGGTCGGCGGCGGGCAGGTCGATCTTGTTCACCACTGGGAGGATCTCCAGGTCGTGCTCCATGGCCAGGTAGGTGTTGGCCAAGGTCTGGGCCTCAATGCCCTGGGAGGCGTCCACAATGAGCACCGCCCCCTCGCAGGCCGCCAGCGAGCGGGAAACCTCGTAGTTGAAGTCCACATGGCCAGGGGTGTCGATGAGGTTCAGGTGGTAGACTTCCCCGTCCTCCGCCTTGTAGTCCAGCCTCACAGCCCGGGCCTTGATGGTGATGCCTCTCTCGCGCTCTAAGTCCATGTTGTCCAGCAGTTGGCTCTCCATCTGCCGCTGCTCCACCGCCCCGCACAGCTCAATCAGCCGGTCGGACAGGGTGGACTTGCCGTGGTCGATGTGGGCGATGATGGAAAAATTTCTGATTTTACTTTGGTCGGTCATAGATGTGCCTCCTTGAGGTGTCTGTCCCAATCGGGAAGCTGCCGCAGCAGCATAACAGTTTTTTCTTTCAGTGCGCTGTCTCTCGGTTGGTTCAGGATGTAGCGGATGTATTCAAAGACCATGCCTTGCTCTTTATCGTCTAAGCTCTTGATCCAGGCGGAGGTTTCTGTTAAACATCGGAGCATATAACAGTGGGGTGGGTCCGGAAGCTCCATTTTTTCATCGTAGAGCCGGATCAGCTCCTGCATTTTGTGATTGTCCATGTATCCTCCACCTCCGTCCCCCGCAGAGAAAGGCTTCCCCTAAAGGGGAAGGCTTTTGTGCTCCCTTTCGGTCTATTTTTTCTCCTGCTTCTTCCTGCTTCCGGTGAGGGCGTTCACCCGCTCGCCGGTGTTGTGGACCACCTGGAGGATGGACTGGTACAGCACGGGGTAGTCCCGGACTAGGGCGTCGTGGTTCATTTCGGGCCAGGGACCCTTGGCTTTGACGTGGGCGGCCAGGGCGTCGGACAGCTCGGCCTCACAGCACTTCATGTCCGCTTCCGCCAGGCCAGCCTGGAAGTGGCGGGGGGAGACGGAGAAAAAGTCGGGGTTGTTGTCCGGGTTGGCGTCGTAAAGCCGGCGGTACATGGTGTACACCGCCGTGGACAGGTAGCCGGCGGCGGCCTGGATGGCCTCCCGGCTGCCCGTTTTGCCCAGCAGGCCGAACAGGACGCCAATGGAGTTGACCAGCAGCTTTTTGCTCAACAGGGCCAGCACGCCCCCCTTGAGGGAGTTGTTTTTTTCGTCGCTGATGTCGTACAGCTCCTCCGGGCCGATGGTGGTGCCGTCCCTAGTCAGGGTGCGGCCCAGGAGAAAGTCGGCGGACACGCCGTAGTAGTCGCAGGCCTTCACCACAAAGACCAGGCCGGGCTCGCGGATGCCGTTTTCGTAGTGGCTGAGCAGGGCCTGAGAGATGCCCAGGGCGTCGGCGGCAGTGCGTTGGCTGACCCCTTTCTCCTGCCGCAGCAGGGATAGGGTGCGGGGAAATTCCGGGTTATCTAGCTTCATATCTCTCTAACACCTCAAACTGTGGCTGCCGGGGCGCGCAGGCGCCCGGAGCGTTGAAATACACTTGGTATAGTATACCTGAACCATTACGACAGGTAAAGAGAAAATTTAAAAAATTCTTTGGAATTTTTCATAGGTCATCGACAGAAAACTATCATACGGCCCTTGCATTTTCCCCCAGAAAATGCTACCATAAATTCAGAGAAGCTGGTGAGAAACACCAATTTTGATTTGGAGGAATGATTTCATATGTTTGGAAAACTTATTGACATCCTGAAGAAGAGCCCCAAGAAGATCGTCTTTACTGAGGGCACCGACCCCCGCATCCTGGAGGCCTCCGCCCGTCTGCTCTCCGGTACCTTCCTAACCCCCATCCTAGTGGGAAACGAGGCGGACATCCGGGCCGCCGCCGAGAACGCCGGCTTCAACATCCGGGGCGCTGAGATTTACGACCCTGAAACCTATGAGAAGATGGACGCCATGGTGGAGAAGATGGTGGAGCTGCGCAAGGGCAAAATGACCGCCGACGAGTGCCGCGCCATGCTGCGCAAGGGCAACTACTTTGGCACCATGCTGGTGGCCATGGGCATCGCCGACTCCCTGCTGGGCGGCGCCACCTATTCCACCGCTGACACTGTCCGTCCCGCCCTCCAGCTGGTGAAAACCAAGCCAGGCAACAAAATCGTCTCCTCCTGCTTCATCCTGGTCCGGCCCTACGCCACCGGCGGCAACATGGTGCTGGCCATGGCCGACTGCGCTATTAACATCAACCCCAGCGAGGACGAGCTGGTGGAGATCTGCTCTGAGACTGTGGAGTGCGCCAAGATCTTCGGCGTGGACCCCAAAGTGGCATTCCTCAGCTATTCGACCTTCGGCTCTGGCAAGGGCGAGGACGTGGACAAGATGCGCAATGCCGCCGAGAAGGCCAAGGCCGCCATGCCTGAAGTGCCCATCGAGGGTGAATTGCAGTTTGACGCCGCCGTCTCTCCCCGTGTGGCCGAAACCAAATGTCCCGATTCCAAGGTGGCCGGCTATGCCAACACCTTTATCTTCCCCGACATCAACGCTGGCAATATCGGCTACAAGATCGCTCAGCGTCTGGGCTCCTTCGAGGCCTACGGCCCCATCCTGCTGGGCCTGAACGCCCCCATTAACGACCTGTCCCGGGGCTGCAACGCCCAGGAGGTCTACTCCATGGCCATCATCACCGCCGCTCTGGCCTAATCCCCGCTCTCAAACCAGCTGCCCTCCGGCTTTGCCGGAGGGCGGCTTTTAATTTTATCGATTTCTTCGGATTTTTCTGTAAAATAGGAGAAAACTCGGAAATTTTACAGAAGAGGGGTCAAATGATGAATCATACCTACGGCTATGTGCGGGTATCCGCCCAGGAGCAGAACGAAAGCCGCCAGATGATAGCAATGCGTCAGTTTGGCGTGGAGGAGAGAAATATTATTGTGGAAAAACAGTCGGGCAAGGACTTTAACCGCCCCCGGTACCGCGGCCTTCTGCGGCAAATGCGGAAAGGTGACGTGCTGGTAATCAAAAGCATAGACCGGCTGGGCAGGAATTACACAGAGATTCTGGACCAGTGGCGGTTGCTTACCCAGAAGCGGAAGATTGCCATTGTGGTGCTGGACATGCCCCTGCTGGACACCCGCCAGGGACGGGACTTGATGGGCACCTTGATTGCGGACATTGTCCTTCAGCTGCTCAGCTATGTGGCCCAGACGGAGCGGGAGAACATCCGCCAGCGCCAGGCGGAGGGCATTGCCGCGGCCCAGGCCCGGGGGGTGCGGTTTGGTCCTGACCGCATGGATATGCCCGAGGGCTTCGACCGCTGTGCCCGGCTGTGGCGGCGAGGGGAACTCTCGTCCAGGGCCGCCGCTCGGGAGCTGGGCATCTCCTACCAGACCTTCCTGCGCCGGGCCAAAGAGCTGCCAGAGGGCGGGGAGTAGGGAAAATATGGGGCGCGGTCTATACATATTCCCAGTGCCTGTCCCATAGATATAGGGTACAGAAAGGGGGCGGCGAGATGACACGGGAGGGAAACGGATTGATCCGCGGAACGCGGCAGGTGGTGAGCACGGCGCTGATTTTAACGGTGGTGCTGTTTTTTCTGCCGGCGCTGGCAGTCCGGGGAGAGCCGGTCTACCGGCGGGCAGAGGCGGCGGAGCTGCCCAACGGGGAGTCGGGCGCCCTTACGGACCGGGGGCAGGACGCCCTCCCGTCGGGGGCCCGGGATAAGGGCCGGACGGTGCGCCTGCTGACCCGCGAGGGGGAGGTGGTCGAGATGACCATGGCGGAGTATCTCTGGGGAGTTGTGGCGGCGGAGATGCCCGCTTCCTTTGAGGAAGAGGCCTTGGCGGCCCAGGCCTGCGCCGCCCGGACCTACACCGCCCTTTTGCAGAGCAGCTCCAAGCATCCGGAGGCGGATATCTGCGGCGACAGCACCTGCTGTCAGGCTTACATTGAGCGCTCAGCCGCCGAGGCCCGGTGGGGGCTGAACGCCCAGGAGTACGGCGGGAAGATCGACCGGGCAGTGGCTCGAACCGACGGCCTGGGCGTCCTCTACGACGGAAAACCCATCCAAGCCCTGTTTTTCTCCTCCGCTGCCGGAAAAACAGTGGACGCGGTGGAGGTGTGGGGCAACTCGGTGGCCTACCTGAAGAGCGTGGACAGCCCCGAGGGAGACGAGGTGCCCAACTACCGTACCCAGGCGGTGCTGGGGGCGGAGGAGGTAAAATCCCTCACCCTGGCCGCTTACCCCGGGGCCGACTTGTCCGGCGACCCGGGCACCTGGTTCGGTCAGGCCAGCCGCAACGGGGGAGGCGGGGTCGTCTCCATCCCCCTGGGGGGCGTCACGC